>NZ_JBEYTW010000041.1:0-70612 GCF_040643275.1 Spirillospora sp. NPDC047418 | reverse complement strand
GCACACATCTTGACCGGGGGCCCCCCCGCCGAGACCCACCCGCGGCGCGCTGGGGCGGCGGGGCGCGGGGCCGGACGCCGCCTTCCGGGTGGGTGGTCCTCCCGTTCGTCCGCCGCCTCCGGGGCTACCCGGACGCGAGCGACAGCAGCCGCATCTTCTCGTGGTCGGGGGTGCCCGGGACGGTCTGGTAGATCGCCGGCCGCTGCCCCTCCGGGCCGACGTCGAGGCTCTCGTACAGGAACGTGATCTCGCCGGCGTCCGGGTGCCGGAAGGTCTTGCGGTCGGTGTGCCGGCGCCGGACGTCATGGCGCCGCCACAGCTCCGCGAACTCGGGGCCGGCGTCGGAGAGTTCGGCCACCAGCGCGGCGAGCGCCGGGTCGTCGGGGTCGGCGCCGACGGCGGTGCGCAGCTGCGCGACGGTCGCCGCGGCGGCCCGCGCCCAGTCGGGGTAGAGCGCGCTCAAAACAACAACACGCCGCAGGTCAACGTATCCAGGGGCCTGGCTCGTGCTAGGTGGTTGCGGTTTGGGGGCGGCGGCGGGCTCCTATGAGGCGCTGCAACGCTATGAAGCCGAAGAGGAGGACGCCGATGGCTATGCGCGTCCACCAGGAACTCAAGGTGCCCTCGAAGCTGAGGATGGTCTTGATGACGCCTAGCACGAGGACGCCGAGGACGCTGCCGATGAGGTAGCCGGAGCCGCCGGTGAGGACGGTCCCGCCGATGACGACGGCGGCGATCGCGTCGAGTTCCATGCCGATGGCGTGCGTCGGGTCGCCGGAGAGGGTGTAGAGGGCGAACAGGACGCCGCCGAGCGCGGAGCAGAAGCCGCTGATCGCGTACACCTGGATCTTGGTGCGGCCGACGGGCAGGCCCATGAGCAGCGCCGACTGCTCGTTGCCGCCGACGGCGTAGACGTTGCGTCCCGTGCGCGTCCACTGCAGGACGAAGGCGCCGACGACGAACACGACCAGGGCCGTGATGGCGCCGTAGGAGAGGTGGGTGCGGCCCGGGAAGTGGAGCGAGTTCAGGGCGAGCGCGTCGAAGAAGGAGTTGTCGATGGAGATCTGGTTCTCGCTGAGCGTCAGGCACAGGCCGCGGGCCAGGAACATCCCGGCGAGGGTCGCGATGAACGGCTGCACCTCGAACACGTGGATCATGTAGCCCATCGCCGCGCCGAACAGCGTCCCGATGGCCAGGACCAGCAGGACGACGATCGGCGCGGGCAGGTGCATCTTCATGGTGCCGATCGCGCACAGCATCCCCGACAGTGCCACGACGGAGCCGACGGACAGGTCGATGCCGCCGGTCAGGATGACGAACGTCATGCCGACCGCGACGACCATGAGGAAGCCGTTGTCGATGAACAGGTCGAGGAAGACCTGCGCGGTCCCGAAGTTCGGGTAGCGGACGGCCCCGACCGCGAACGCGGCCAGGAACAGCCCGAGCGTCACCAGGACGGGGACGTGCCGGCGGCGCGGCGCGAGCGGACGGCCGCGGGCGATCGCACTGGAAAGCGCGGTGCTCATGCCGTCACCTCCTGCTTCGGTGTGGTGGGGGCCGGCTCGGCGGTGCGTTTCCGGCGCCGCCGGACGACCTTGGCGCGGAACGCGGGCGACTGGAGCAGGCAGACGATCGTGACGACGACCGCCTCGAAGACGAGCGTGGTGCGCGGCGGGATGCCGGCCGTGTAGATGGTGGTGTCGAGGGTCTGGATGATGAGGGCGCCGACGACCGTCCCGGCGAGGGAGAACCGTCCGCCGGTGAGGGCGGTGCCGCCGAGGACGACGGCGAGGATGGCGTCCAGCTCGATCCAGAGGCCGGCGTGGTTGCCGTCCGCCGACAGGGTGTTGGAGCTGATCATCAGGCCGGCGATCCCGGCGCACAGCCCGCAGAACACGTAGGCGAGGACGATCAGCCCGGCGGACCGGATGCCGACGAGCCGGGACGCCTCCGCGTTGCCGCCCACCGACTCCAGCAGCATGCCGAGCGCGGTCCGGCGGGTCAGCAGGACGGTGACCGCCAGCGCGATCGCCACCAGGATGATCGCGAACGGCAGGCCGAGCCAGTAGCCGCCGCCGATCAGCTTGTAGTCCTTGCTGTGGATGGTGATGATCTGCCCGCTGGTGATGAGCTGCGCGACGCCGCGTCCGGCCACCATGAGAATGAGCGTCGCGATGATCGGTTGTATACCGAGGCGCGTGACGAGGAGCCCGTTCCACAATCCCAGCAGCAGCGAGGCGATGACGGCCACGCCGATCGAGACGAACAGGCCGTGGCCCTTGCTGATCAGGTAGCAGGCCAGCGCGCCGGAGATCGCGACGGTCGCCCCGACGGACAGGTCGATGCCGCCCGTCGCGATGACGACCGTCATGCCGAGCGAGACGAGGATGAGCGGCGCCCCGAACAGCAGGATGTCGATGAGGCTGCCGTACAGGTGGCCCTGCCGGACGTGGATCGACAGGAAGCCGTGCGTGAAGAACACGTTGCCGAGCAGCAGGACGACCAGCGCGGTCACCGGCCAGAACAGCGTGCTCCTGGTGAAGGCGGCGAGGCGGGATGCGGCGCTGGTCATCGCTCGGCGTCTCCGTTCGCGATGGTCTGCAGGATGCGTTCGGGGGTCAGCGACCCGTCGTTGCGGAGTTCGGCGACGAGCCTGCGGTCGCGCAGCACCTCGACCTTGTGGGAGATGCGCAGCACCTCCTCCAGCTCGGCGGAGATGAACACCACCCCCATGCCGTCGCGGGCCAGCGACACGACGAGCTTCTGGATCTCGGTCTTGGCGCCGATGTCGATGCCGCGCGTCGGCTCGTCCAGGATGAGCAGTTTCGGCCGGGTGATGAGCCAGCGGGCCAGCAGCACCTTCTGCTGGTTGCCGCCGGAGAGGTTCTTGACCGGTGTGTCCGGGTTCGGGGGCTGGATGCGCAGCGCCTTGATGTACTCCTGGACGAGGTCGTCCCGCCTCCGCTGGCCCAGCGGACGCAGCCAGCCGCGCGCGGCCTGCAGCGCGAGGACGATGTTCTCCTCGACGGTGAGGTCCATGATGAGGCCGTCGCCCTTGCGGTCCTCGGGGCAGAACGCGACGCCCCGGTCGATCGCGGCGCGCGGCGTCCGCATCGAGATGGGGCCGGTGTCGTCGCCGCCCGTCCGGATGCGGCCGGAATCGGCGTGGTCCGCGCCGAAGATCAGCCGGGCGAGCTCGGAGCGGCCCGAGCCGAGCAGGCCCGCGAACCCGACGACCTCGCCCGCGTGCAGTTCCAGGTCGACGGGGTCGATCGCGCCGGTCCGGCCGACGCCTTCGAGCGCGAACAGCCGCTCGCCGCGGCCGCCGTCCGCGGTCGCCTCCTCGTCGAGTTCCTCCAGCGTCGCGAGTTCCTGCCCGGTCATCTTCGCGACCAGCTCGAACCGGCTCAGCCCGCCGATCGGGTACTCCCCGACGAGGCGGCCGTTGCGCAGCACCGTCACCCGGTCGCAGACCTCGTAGATCTGCTCCAGGAAGTGGGACACGAACAGGATCGCCACGCCGTCGTCCTTCAGCCGCCGCATCACGTCGAACAGCCGGCCGACCTCGCCGCGGTCGAGGCTGGACGTCGGCTCGTCCAGGATCAGCACCTTCGCGTCCAGGCCCACCGCCCGGACGATCGCGACGAGCTGCTGCACGGCCAGCGAGTAGGAGCCGAGCTGCGCGGTGACGTCGAGGTCGAGGTCGAGCCGGGCGAGCAGCTCCGCCGCGCGGCGGTTGATCGCGGACCAGTCGATCCGGCCGAACCGGCGCGGCTGCCGGCCGATGAAGACGTTCTCGGCGACCGACAGGTTCGGGCAGAGGTTGACCTCCTGGTAGACGGTGCTGATGCCGAGGCGCTGCGCGTGCAGCGGGCCGTGGACGACGGTGCCGCGCCCATCGATGACGGTGCCGTGCCCCTCGATCGCGACGGTCCCGGCGTCGGCCCCGTACACGCCGGTCAGCACCTTGATCAGGGTGGACTTGCCGGCGCCGTTCTCGCCCATGAGCGCGTGCACCTCGCCGGGGAACAGCCGGAACGCCACGTCGTCGAGGGCCTGGACCCCGGGGAACCCCTTGGAGATTCCGTCCATCTCCAGGACGGGAGCGGTCATCGCCGTCTCCTCCACTTCCGTGCTTTCGGTGCCCGCCGGGGCCGGACGGGCGGCCACGGCCCCGGCGGAACTCTGCGGGCGGACCAGCGGGTCAGTACTTGCGGGTGGGCAGGGCCTCCTTGGCCTTGGCCTGGTCGAAGACCGTCTCGACGGTGACGATGCGGTTCGGCACCTTCTCGCCCGCCTTGACCTTCTTCGCCGTGTCCATCAGCTGGCCGCCCAGCAGCGGGTTGCACTCGACGACGAAGTTGAACTTGCCGTCCGCGAGCGCCTGCAGTCCGTCGTGGACGGCGTCCACGGTGACGATCTTGATGTCCTTGCCGGGGGTGAGTCCGGCCTCCTGGATCGCCTGCATGGCGCCCAGCCCCATGTCGTCGTTGTGGGCGAACAGGACGTCGACGTCCTTGTGGGCCTTGAGCAGGGCCTGCATGACCTCCTTGCCCTTCGCGCGGGTGAAGTCGCCGGACTGCGAGGCGATCACCTTCAGGTTGGGGTTGGCGGCGATGGCCTGCTCGAAGCCCTTCTTGCGGTCGATGGCGGGCGCGGCGCCGACGGTGCCCTCCAGCTGGATGATGTTGACCGGCTCCTTGGTGTCCTTGTACTCGTTGACGAGCCAGTCGCCGGCCTTCTTGCCCTCCGCGACGAAGTCCGAGCCGAGGAAGGTGACGTAGAGGGACGGGTCGGAGTCGACGGCCCGGTCGGTGAGGACGACCGGGATGTCGGCCGCCTTCGCCTCCTTCAGGACGGCGTCCCAGCCGGTGACGACCACCGGCGAGAAACCGATGACGTCGACCTTCTGCTTGATGAAGGACCGGATCGCGGCGATCTGGTTCTCCTGCTTCTGCTGCGCGTCGGAGAACTTCAGGTCGACGCCCGCGGCCTTCGCGGCCGCCTGGATGTCCTTGGTGTTGGCGGTGCGCCAGCCCGATTCGGCGCCGACCTGCGAGAAGCCGAGGACGAGCTTGCCGGAACCGGATCCGGAGCCGCTGCCGCCGGAGTCGCCGCAGGCGCTGAGGGCCGTCAGCGCCAGCGAGGCGCCTGCGACGGCGACGATGAGCCGCTTGAACATGGGGGTTCTTCCTTCTTCCTCGGGGATGCTCGGCGAAGGGCGCCTGGGTCTGGGGTCTCTGGGAACGGCCGGTGGATCACGGTCGGGTGGCGGATCGCGGTCGGGAGGTGGGCGCGGTCGGCGGGGTCGGTCGGCGGTCGGTGAGCTTCCGGGAGTGTTAGCGGTAACATTTTGCAGCGCTGGAACCGGGGACTCGGGGGCCTCGCGGGAGGGGTCCGGGGCGTCGGGCGCGAGCGCCGGCACCCTCGCGGACGGCGGGTTACCGCACGTCGGCGCGGCGCCACCCGGCTCCGGCGGCACCGGGGTCTCCGGTGCCGCCGGGCATGCCCGGACGACCGCCCGCCGGGCCCGGGAAGACGATCACCGCGGGATTTCGGACCGCTCCGGCGGCGTCCGTCCGGAGCGGCCACCGGCGTCCCGCCGCGCGGCCGTGTCGTGTCTCGTCCACTTCGCCCGCCTTCGTCCGTGTGGCGCGTGTCACGAATGTTTGCGCTAACTCAGCACGCTGTCAATCCCCCCGCGGCCTGTCGCAACCTCATGGAGACCTTGACGGACGGGTCTGGTACCGCTAACAGCGTCCCGCGGGACGTCCCGCCGGACGTCCGGCGGGCGCCTGATCGCGCCGGGCGAGGTTTGAAGGCGCGAACTGGTGGAACTGGGATGACTCGGAGCGTGGATCAATCGAGTGCCTATCCAATCCAAGTCTTGACCGAGCGCGGGGTTAACGTGGGCGGGGATGCCAGAAAGCCGATCTTCGCGGTCACCCCGGCGGCCGGGCCCGTGACAGGTGCGACGCAACTCAAGATCGAATGACGGAACGCCGGTCGGTGCCATCGGTACGGCCCCAGCAAGCGTCCAACAATGAGGATGGAAAACCGTCACGGGGGACGGGAGGCATGGTTCATGACATCCGAGCCGGAGCCGCGTGTCGGCGTTGTGGTGCCCATTTACAACGTCGAACCGTATCTTGAGGAATGTTTGGCCTCGATCGCCCGCCAGTCGGTCCGCGAATTGGACGTCGTCCTGGTCGACGACGGATCGACCGACGCGAGCGCGGAGATCGCCCGCGCGTTCGCCGCCCGGGATCCCCGGTTCCGGCTGATCCGGCAGCCCAACGGCGGGCTCGGCAACGCGCGCAACACGGGGGCGGCGAACGTGCGCGGATGCTTCCTGGCGTTCGTCGACAGCGATGACGTGCTTCCCGACCACGCGCTGGAACTCCTGGCGGGGACGCTGGAGGAGACGGGCTCCGACATCGCCTCGGGCAACGTGCAGCTGCTGACCGAGGACGGGCTCGTCCAGTCGCCGATGCACCGCCGGCCGATGGGGACGACGCGGCTGCGCACCCACGTCACCCGCGACCACCTGCTGATGTACGACCGGCTGGTGCCGAACAAGGTGTTCCGCCGCCGGTTCTGGGACGAGCACGCGTTCCGCTTTCCCGAGGGCGTCCTGTACGAGGACATCCCGGTCACCCTGCCGGCGCACTTCCTCGCCTCGTCGGTCGACGTCGTCAGCGAGCCGGTCTACTACTGGCGGCAGCGCGTCGGCGGCGCCCTGTCGATCACCCAGCGCCGCACCGAGATCGGCGCCGTCACCGACCGGTTCGCGGCGGTGGAGACCGTCAGCCGGTTCCTCGGGTCGCGGCCGGAGCGCGCGGTGCGCGCGTGCAAGCGCGAGTACGACGAGGTGGCGCTGCGCAGCGATCTCCGCATCTTCCTGAATGTGCTGGACGAGGCGGACGAGGAGTTCCGGTCCCGTTTCGTGGAACTGGCGCACGGGTTTCTGGAGCAGGCGGACCGCACGGCCATGAATGACCTCCCCGCCATGATGCGCCTGAAATGGCATCTGGTCGGCCGCGGATTGATGCCGGAGTTGCTGAGGGTACTGGAGTACGAACGCCGCGGACTGCGGATCCCGGTGACCCGCAGATTCTGGCGGCATTACGCGCGGTATCCGTTCTGGGGAGATCGCGGGCTGCGGATTCCCCGCCGCGTGTACCGGCTCGGCGAGGAACTGGCGGCCCGCGCCCAACTGCACGAGGCGACCTGGCGGGACGGCAGGCTGCGCATCACCGGCCACGCCTTCATCGCCAACCTCGGGACGCGGTTCCCCTGGTCGTCCCTCAAGGTCATCGGTGTCCGGGAGACGGCCGGCGGCACGACCAGGGTGATCCCGGCGCGGACGCGGCGCTGCCCGGATGCCGACGACGTCGCGCGCGACCCGCACCGCAGCCACCGCTGGTCGGGGTTCTCCGCCACGATCGACCCGAAGCGGCTGCGGCGCGGCGGCCGCTACGTCGACGGGACCTGGCTGGTCGCGGCCGGGGTCTACGACCGCGGCGCGCTGCGGCGCGGCGCGCTGGCGGCGCCGTCCTCCGGCAGCGGCGCGCACCCGGCCTGGCACTACGTCGACGAGGACGTGCGCGTGGTCCCGCTGATCACGCGCGGCGGCACGCTGCGGCTGCGGGTGGAGACGGTACGGGCCCGCGTCACCGGCCACCGGGTGGTCGACGGCTCCCTGGAGCTGCGCGGCACGATCCCGGGCGGCGTGCCGGACGGCGCGTCCGTGCTGGTGCGGAGGCAGGCCGGGACGCTGCTGAACCGCTATCCGGCGGCACCCGACGGCGGCGGCGGACGGTTCCGGGCGCGGATCCCGCTGCCCGAGCTGATCGCCGACCTGCCCGTCCAGGACGAGGGGCCGAGCCGTCTCCCCACCCCCGAACCCCGCGCCGGGGCCGGCTGGCGGCTCGACATGGGCTTCCCCAGCGCGCACGCACCGGTGGCCGCCCCGACGCCGCCGCCGAGTCCGGCGCCCGCGGATGTGCCGGTGGCCGAAACGGAGACCGGGGCCGCGGAGAATCCCGCGATGCCGGACGACTTCGCAGCCGAGGAGGACCCGGACGCGGCCGGAGACCCCGCCCCGACCGGCGACGACTCCGCTACCGACGACATCGCGGCAGACGAGATCACAGCCGAGGAGATCACACCAGGCGACACCGCGCCGGACGACGCCACCGCAGCGGAGGAGACGGTCAGGATCGTCCTGGACGACGACGCCGCCGAGGGCCTCTACCCCTTCGCCGGCAAGGAGGTCGCCGTCTACCGCTCCCGCCACGGCTACGCCGAGTTGAAGGCCCGCACACCCCGCCCGGTCGTGACCGACGCGACATGGGAGCGGGGCGGGACGCTGGTGCTGTCGGGCGACGATCCGGACGGCGCGCCGGACCCGGCGGAGCTGGTGCTGCGCAGCCGCGACCGGAACGAGGAGCGCGCGTTCCCGATGTCCCGCGCGGCGGGCCGGTTCCGCGCCGCGCTCCCGCTGAGCCGGCTCGTCTCGCTCGGCGGCGTGCTGCCGCTGGCGTCGGGCCGCTGGGACGTGCTGGTCAGGCGCCCGGCGAGCACGTCCGCCCCCGCCGGGCGGCCCCTCGCCGTCCCGCTGGACCACGCGGCCCTGGACCGGCTGCCCGTCGAGACGACGGTGGACGGCCGCCGCTACGTGTTCCGCGAGCAGGGCTACGACGTGCCGATCGTGGAGGTCCACTCCGACCTGCGGCCGGGCGAGCGCGGCTCCTACCGCCAGGCGCGGACCCGCGTCCGGCACTACCGGGCGCCGCGCCGCCTGCGCTCCCTCCGTCCGGCGGTGGTCTACGACAGCTACTCGGGCAAGCAGTACTCCGACAGTCCCCGCGCGATCCACGAGGAACTCGTGCGGCGGGGCGCCGACGTGGAGCACCTGTGGGTGGTCCGCGACGGGCAGGTGGAGCTGCCCGAGACGGCGCGCCCCGTGCGGCTGTGGGGAGCGGAGTGGTACGAGGCCATGGCCCGCAGCCGCTACATCGTCACGAACGCGCACCTGCCGGAGTGGTTCGTGCGCCGCCCCGGGCAGGTCGTCGTCCAGACGTGGCACGGCACCCCCCTGAAGCACATCGGGTTCGACATCGAGGACGTGCAGTTCGCCAACGCCCGCTACCTGGAGAAGGTGGCCAAGGAGACGCCGAGCTGGAGTCACCTGGTGTCCCCGAACGGTTTCAGCACGCCGATCCTGCGCCGGGCGTTCCGCTACGAGGGCGAGCTCATCGAGACCGGATACCCCCGCAACGACGTGCTCGCCTCCCCCGACCGGGAGATGCTGGCCGAGCGGGTGCGCGAGCGGCTCGGGCTGCCGTCGGGCAAGCGGGCCGTCCTGTACGCGCCGACCTGGCGGGACGACAGCTACTACGGCCCCGGCAAGTACCGGCTCGACCTGCGCCTGGACCTGGAGCGCGCGGCGGCCGAACTCGGCGACGACCATGTGCTGCTGATCCGGCGGCATCCCAATGTGGTCGACACCGTCCCGGAGGTCGCGGGCGGCTTCGTCCGGGACGTGTCGGCCTATCCCGACATCGCGGAGCTGTTCCTGGTCTCGGACGTCCTCATGACCGACTACTCGTCCCTCATGTTCGACTACGCCAACACCGGCCGTCCCATGCTGTTCTTCACCTACGACCTGGAGCACTACCGGGACGAGCTGCGCGGCTTCTACTTCGACTTCGAGCACGAGGCGCCCGGCCCGCTGCTCGGCTCGTCCGACGAGGTCATCGGCGCCCTCCGCTCGATCGGCGAGGTCGAGCGCGACTACGCCGCCCCCTACGAGGAGTTCACCCGGCGCTTCTGCGAGCTGGACGACGGCAAGGCCGCCAGCCGCGTCGTCGACCGCATCCTCCAGTCGGGCTGAGGGGCATGCGGGGGGCCGTCCGGCATCCGGCCGCGCCGGCGGCGCCGACCTCGGCCGCGCCGGGGGCGCTGACCTGGGCCGTGCCGGCGGTGCTGACCTGGGTCGTGGCGACGCCGGTCGCGATGCTGCTGCCGGCGGTGGCCGGCCGGAACCCCTTCGGCCCGCAGGGCGCGGTGCTGCCGGTCACCGTCGGCGGCCTGCTGCTGGCGGCCGGGCTGGCGGTCGCGGTGGCCCGTCCCGCCCGGTGGCGCAGTGCGTCCGGCACCGACGCGCTGACCGGAGTCGCCGCCGGGCTGCTGGCCGCGTGGGTGGCCCTCGCCCTGCGCAACTCCCTGCACGGCACGCCCTTCGGGTTCGCGGGGCTCGTCGGGGACGAGGGCCGGATGAGCGCGATGGCCACCCGCTACAGCGCCACCGCCGTCCCGTCGGACGGGATCGTCGCCGGGGTGCCGACCGAGTACCCGCCGCTGTTCCCGTGGGTGGTCGGCCGGGCTTCGGCGCTGCTGGACGTCCATGCCTGGCGGGTGCTCGGCGACGCGCAGCTCCTGACGATCTCGGGCGCGGTGCTGCTGACGTTCCTGCTGTGGACCCGGCTGGTGCCCGCGCCCGCCGCACTCGCCATCGCCGCCGCCGCGCTGGTCGCCTTCGCCGATCCGCGCAAGGCGCACGAGGTCGTCGCGCTGGCCGTGTTCATCCCGTGGGTCCTGGCGACGTTCGGCCGTCCCCCGCGCGGCCGGTTGCACTGGCTGCCCGCCGGGGTCCTCGGCGGCCTGATCGTGGCCGCCTATCTGGGGTTCGTGCTGTGGGGCGCGGCCGGCATCGTCGTCCTGGCCTGGCTGGCCTGGCGGGCGGCCGACGACCGCCGCCGCTACGTGTCGTACCTGGTGAAGGTGGTCGTGGTCGCCGCCGTGACCGCGAGCTGGTACCTGGTCCCCTACGGCTGGACGCTGCTGCGCGAGGGCGGGCAGATGGTCTCCGACCAGTTCCCGGCGCCCGCGATCACCGGCGACCCGTTCCCGTTCCTGACCGCGACGCCGCTGGGTGCGCTGCAGACGATCGGGCTGCTGGGCGTCATCTGGTACCGCCGGGCGACGTGGTGGGCCACTCCCCTGCTGTGCCTGGTCGGCGGCGCCTACCTGTACCGCGCCGTCGCCGCCGCCCGGTACCTGGTCACGGGCCATACCGGCCTCTACTACCACACCGCCCGGATGATCACGGTGCTGCTCGCCGTCGCGGGCGTCCTGACCATCGTCCACGCGGTGCCGGGACTGGTGCGGCGCTTCGGTACCCGCGACACCATCCCGTACGGGATCACGGCGACGGCCGTCGCGGCGCTGATCGGCTGGTCGGCGTTCACGTACTGGCAGGCGTGGACGCCGCCGACCAGCGACCCGGCCGCCGCCAGTGGCACCCGGCGCTATGCGGTGCTCGCCCACACCGAGCCGCGTCCCAATGGCTCGCTCCCGCGCTACGCACCGGCCGAGCCCAAGACCCGCTGGTTTCCCGTAGGGCCGATCCGGGACGCCGTGACCGGCGTGCTCGGGCCTGATGCCGCGCCTCGCACGCTCTCCTACGACGAGCGGCTCTTCGCCTACCTGCCGTGGCCCGGTTACATCGCGGTCGACCGCACCGCCGCGTCCAGTACGAGTCATTGGGACGACCGGCATGCCGCGCTCGCCTCGCTCGCCGCGATCCCCGACCCGGCCGCCTTCGCGGCGGCGGCCGCCGGTATCCGGTACGGCCCGATCGACCTGTTCATCCTGCGCTCCGGGTCGGGCGCGTGGACGTGGGGCGATGTCCGCTTCCGTCCCGCCCAGTTCGCGGCAGTGCACTTCACGGTGCGCACGCTTCCGAACGACACCGTGATCGCGATCCGCCGTTGACCCGTGGCCCGGCGCCCGGTCAGCCCGGCGCCTGGTCAGCCCGGCGCCCGGTCAGCGGCGCCGCGCGGTGTTGAGGCGGGCGGCCTGGCGGGTGAGGTGATCGCGTTCGGCGAGGTTGGGGGCCTTGCGCGCCGCCTCGGCGTAGAGCCGCGCCGCCGTGGCCAGGTCGCCGTCCCGCTCGTGGAGGTAGGCGGCGACGGCCGCATAGCGGGGCAGTGCGTCGTCCAGTGCCGCGAGCGCCCGCAGACCGGCGCGCGGCCCGTCGGCCTCCCCGACGGCGACGGCGCGGTTGAGCCGGACGATCGGGCTGCCGGTCAGCTTCGCGAGCTCGTCGTACCACTCGACGATCTGCACCCAGTCGGTCTCCCCGGCGGTGGGCGCGTCGGCGTGCAGCGCCGCGATCGCGGCCTGCGCCTGGAACTCGCCGAGCCGGTCGCGGGCGAGGGCGGCCTGCAGGATCCGGACGCCCTCGGCGATCGCGGCGGTGTCCCACCGGGTGCGGTCCTGGTCGGCGAGCGGGACCAGGCCGCCGCCGGGCGCGGTGCGGGCGGCACGCCGCGCGTGGTGCAGCAGCATCAGCGCGAGCAGCCCCGCCACCTCCGGGCGGTCGATCGCCGCCGCGAGCTGCCGGGTCAGGCGGATGGCCTCGGCGGCCAGGTCGACGTCCCCGGAGTACCCCTCGTTGAAGACCAGGTAGAGGACGCGCAGCACGGTGGCGACATCGCCGGGCCGGTCGAACCGCACCCCGGACACGGTGCGTTTGGCGCGGCTGATGCGCTGCGCCATCGTCGCCTCCGGCACCAGGTACGCCTGCGCGATCTGGCGGGTGGTCAGCCCGCCCACGGCGCGCAGCGTCAGCGCCACCGCCGAGGACGGCGTGAGCGACGGGTGCGCGCACAGGAAGTACAGCTGGAGCGTGTCGTCCGCCGAGGGCGCGGGGCCGGGCGGCGGTTCCTCCTCCACCCGGTCCTCGCGCCGGCGGCGGGACGCGTCGGCGCGGGTGGCGTCGAGGAACCGGCGCCAGGCCCGCGCGACCAGCCAGCCCTTGGGGTCGCGTGGCGGGTCGTCCGGCCAGGTGCGGATGGCCTCGACCAGCGCGTCCTGCACCGCGTCCTCGGCCGCCGCGAAGCCGGCTCCGCGGCGGACGAGGATCGCGAGGACGGTCGGGGTGAGGCTCCGCAGCAGGGCCTCGTCCATCAATGGCACTCGGTGGTGTTGGGGGCGGCGGACAGGAACGGCCGCAGCTCCAGCCATTCGTGGATCGGCCTGCCGCCGGCGCCGGGCGCGGCCGACAGCTCCCCGGCCAGCTCGACGGCGCGCTCACGGCTGTCGACGTCGATCACCATCCAGCCGGCGATGAGGTCCTTGGTCTCGGCGAACGGCCCGTCGGTGACCGGCGGGCGGCCCTCGCCGTCGTAGCGGACCCAGCTGCCCTCGGGGGCGAGCGCCTGGCCGTCGACGAACTCGCCGGTCTCCTCCAGCCGGGTCGCGAAGTCGTTCATGTACTGCACGTGCGCCGTGATCTCCTCCGGCGTCCACTGGTCCATCGGCACGTCGTTCACCGAGGCCGGAGCGCCGCGGTAGTGCTTGAGCAGCAGGTACTTGGCCATCGTCGTTCTCCTCGATGCTGGATGCGACCCATTCTGGCCGCGTTCGCACCAGGGACGGAGCCGCTCACGGGTTCTCGACATCGCCGCTAGAACTTTTTGAACTTTCGTGGCCGGGCCTGAATCAGGGACGGGGCGTGGGGGCGGTGGCGAAGATCGCGGCGGCGGTGGCGCAGGCGGTCAGCAGGAGGAAGAGGTTCGGGTAGCCGCCGAGGGCGGTGGCGAGCGCGGCGCCCGCCCAGGGCGCCAGGGCGGTGGCGATGGTGACGGGGGCGGCGAGGATGCCGGACAGGGAGCCGTAGGCGGCGGTGCCCCACCGGTCGGTGACAGCGGTGGCCTGCAGGAGGGTGGTGATGCCGCGCGGGGCGCCGGCGAGGACGGCGATCACGGTGAGGAGCGCGACGGGTCCGGGCAGGACGGCCAGGCCCGCGGTGGTGACCGCGCCGAGGGACAGGATCCAGACCGTCCGGGCCCGGACGGTGGTGCGGCGGGCGAGGGTGCCGTAGCCGAGCCGTCCGGCGACCTGGCCGACCCCGCCCAGGCCGAGCGCCCACGCGGCGGTGGTGGAGTCGGCGCCGCGCGAGGTCAGCAGCGGGATGAGATTGGTCATGACCGCGTACATCCCGAAGGCGGAGAGGGTGAACGCCAGCGCGAGGAGGACGAACGGGCGGCTCCGCACGACCGCCTTCACGCGGTGCGGGTCGGTGCCGTCCGGCGCGTGTCCGGTGTGGGCGGGCGGCCAGGGGCGGCGCAGCGCGATGCCGTGCAACGGGATGGTGACGACCGCCAGGACCGCCGCCAGGACGAGGTAGACGCCGCGCCAGCCCAGCACGTTCGCCAGCGCGTCGGTGAGGGGCGCGAAGACGGTGCTGGCCAGCCCGGCGACAAGGGTGAGGGTGGTCAGCGCCGGGACGTGGCGGGGCGCGTAGTAGCGGGTGAGGGCGGCGAAGGCGGGCTGGTAGAGGACGGCGGTCATCGCGGCGCCCGCCAGCAGCCAGCCCGCGGCGAAGCAGGCGAGGTTGGGCGCCATGGCGATCAGGACGAGGGCGACGGCGGCGGCGGCCGAGCCGGTGGTCATGAGGACGCGGGGGCCGTGCCGGTCCAGCAGGCGTCCGGCGGGGATGCCGCCGAGCGCGGCCACGACCAGAGCGGCGGAGAACGCGGCGGTCGCGGTGGCGATCGACCAGCCGGTGTCGGCGGCAATGGTCGGCGCCAGCACCGGGAAGGCGTAGTAGAGGACGCCCCAGCTGGTGATCTCGGTGACGCACAGGGCGATCAGCGGAGCCGGTGACACGCGCGCCGCTCCGACCCCCGCTGCGGGAGGCGCCGCGGGGATCGGGGCGGGCAGGTCGCGGCTCATCGCGTCATATGTCGGCGGGCGCGGTGCCGGTGTCGGCGGAGCGGCCGTGCAGGCTTCCCGTGGCGAAGCCGACTCCGGCCGGCGCGCCGAACCCGATGGACACCGGCTCGGGGGCCGCCGCCGTTCCGCCGCCGCCTCCGCAGCAGCCGCCGCCCGCCTCGTCCTCGCTAGCGAGGTCGGTGGAGCAGACGCCGGTCTCGGGCAGGTCGAGCCGGACGGTGTCGGCGGCCTCGCGGTCCCCGGCCAGCGCGGCGACGATGGAGCGGACCTGCTCGTATCCGGTCGCCATCAGGAAGGTGGGGGCACGGCCGTAGCTCTTGGCCCCGGCGAGGTAGAACCCGGTCTCGGGGTGGGCGAGGTCGCGTTCGCCGTGCGGCGGGACGGTCCCGCAGGAGTGGAAGTCGGGGTCGATCAGCGGGGCCAGCTTCGCCGGGGCCTCGGTGCCGGGGTCGAGATCGAGCCGGACCTCGCGGAGCATCGCCAGGTCGGGCCGGAACCCGGTGGCCGCCACGACCGTGTCGACCGTGAGCGTCCTGCCGCCGTCCGGAGTCGTGCCGTGTACCTGCACGCTGGTGCCTTCGGTGCTGAACCGGTCGATGGTGAAGCCGCGGACCAGCTCGATGGAGCCCGCCTCGACGGCCTGCTTCAGCCGCGAGCCGAGCGCGCCGCGCGCGGGCAGGCCGTCGGCGTCGCCACCGCCGTAGAGGCGCGCGACGGAGGCGCCGCGCACGGCCCAGGTGATGCGGGTGGCGGGGTCCTCGGCGGCGAGTTCGGCGAGGGCGAGCAGGGTGTTGGCGGCGGAGTGCCCCATGCCGACGACGAGCGCGTGCCCGCCCGCGAAGCGCTCGCGGTCACGGCCGAGAACGTCCGGCAGGGGGCCGGCCAGGTAGGGAGCGGCCTCGTCCTCGCCGGGGGCGGGCAGGCCGGAGTGGCCGAGCGGGTTGGTGTTGCCCCAGGTCCCGGAGGCGTCGATGACGGCGCGGGCCCGCAGGTCGGTGATCGCCCCGTCTTCGTCCTGGACGCGGACGAGCAGCGGGCGGTCGTCGCGGCCGATGGTGCGGGTGGTGTCCAGGCCGTCGCGGGTCACGGCCAGGACGCGGGCGGACGTGCGGACGCGTCCGGCCAGTTCGGGCGTCCGGGCCAGCGGGACCAGGTAGTCGCGGACGAGTTCGGCGCCGGTGGGGAGCACGTCGGCGGGCGGCGCCGTCCAGCCGGTGGGCTCCAGCAGGCGGCGGGCGGCGGCGTCGGTGTCGTACCGCCAGGGCGAGAACAGCCGGACATGCCCCCAGGCGGAGATCGCCGCGCCGACGGTGCCGCCGGCCTCCAGGACGAGGAAGTCGAGCCCGCGCTCGGCGAGGTGCGCGGCGGCCGCCAGCCCGACCGGCCCGGCCCCGATGACGACGACGGGGAGCGGCTCTCTGGTCTCGGACACAGTGGTTCCTCCAGACTCCAGTCTGCTGCTTCGATGAACGTCGAAGCAAGACCCAGGTTGCTCCTTCGCTTCGATAGATGTCAAATTAGATGTATGTCCAAGTTCTTGCGCATTGAGGACGACGTCACGGGCCAGGTGTGCTGCGCCCCGCTGAGCGGGCCTCTGCTGGGCGAGGCGGAGGCGTCCGAGCTGGCGAAGGTGTTCAAGGCGCTGGCCGATCCGGTGCGCCTCCGGCTGCTGAACATGATCGCCTCGGCGGAGGGCGGCGAGGCGTGCGTGTGCGACCTGAACGTGGCGTTCGACCTGAGCGCGCCGACCATCTCCCACCACCTGAAGGTGCTGCGCCAGGCGGGACTGATCGAGGGCGAGCGCCGCGGGACGTGGGTGTACTACAAGGTCGTCCCGGACGCGATCGCCCGCTTGTCCGGCCTGTTCGCCATCCCGGTCTTCACTCGGGCCTGACCGGTCGGCTCCCGGCGGCGTGGGTGACGCGGATCTTGGATTGGCCGTGCGGGAGCTGCTCCCAGTCGTCCATGAAGCGGGCGGTGAAGCCGTGGCGTTCGGCGAGCCTGGTCAGCGTCTCGGTGCGGTAGTAGAAGTCCTCGCGGAGGACGTGGTGCTCGGTCCCTTCGGTGCGGTCGAAGGTGAAGTCGAAGAAGCCGTCGGGCGCGAGGACGCGTCCGACGTGGGCGAGGCATTCGTCGATGACATGGATCGGCGAGTGGCTGAACACGCTGTGCGCGTGTACCACGGTGAAGTGCCGTGACGGCAGGAAATCCAGCTTCAGGTCATTGACGAGCGTCAGGTGCGGCAGCTTGTCCCGCAGATCTTGCCGGACGAGGGTGTGCTGCGCGGCGAGCAGGATGTCGGGCGAGATATCGATGCCGTAGTAGTTGCCGGCGTCCAGGTAGTCGATGAACCGCCACCCGGCGCGCAGGTTGCCGCAGCCGATCTCCAGGATCCGGTCGCCGGGCTTGAGCCCGTGCTTGAGCAGGTAGTCGAACTGCATCTGGCCGAGCTTCAGCCAGCGCTCGCGGGTGGGGCTGCCGACGGCGGCCTCCGGGCTCTTGGCGGCGTCCGCCCGCATCACGGCCCGGTAGTAGGCCACGTGGCTCCGGTGGGCGGCGCGGAGTTTCAGGTCGCGGGCCAGCCTGGAGAGGTACGCCTGAACCTTGTCCGGGTTCTGGGCGGCGTAGCGGAGCTTGTACGGCAGGCTCGCGCGGTTCCTCTGCACGCGTGGCGGCGGTTTCGTCATCTGGCTTGTCCCCCGTGGGCGTTCCGGCAGGTCCGGTGGGTGCCCTACCCCGGCGGCCGGGCACCCTACCCACGGCGACGGACCCACTACAACTGGGCGCCTACGGCTGGACGGCTACGGCTGGACGGATTGGCTGTTGCGGAAGACGTTCAGCGGATCCCAGCAACGCTTCACCTTCTGGAGGACGGCGTAGGCGTCCTTGTAGTAGAGGGTCGGCGACCACTGGCCCGACGTGTTCCACGTCCCGTTGTCGAGGTCGACGTCGGGATAATTGATGTAGCAGCCGTCGGTCAGCGCGTCGTTCGGAGTGGAGGTACCCACCTTGGGGACGCCGCCGGTCGCGCCGAACGTCGCGTGATAGGTCTTGCGGATCCAGTCCAGATACGTGGACTCGTGCGAGTCGCCCCTCGTCCAGTAGACCTGGTACTGCATCTTCATGATGGAATCGCGCTGCCGGGCCGCCGTGTCGAAGGGCGGCCTGTTGATGGCGCCGCCGTAGGAATCGATCTGGATGAGGGACTGCTTGTTGTTGTAGTCGCGGTAGGGCCCGTCCTTGCTGAGGTGGGCCCACATCGCCTCTATCTGCCTCCGGTCGAACGGCTTGCGCATGTAGGCGGACTTGTACTTTCCGCACTGGTCCTCGCCGCTGCTGTCCATGACCTGGGTGGCCGTCAGCCAGGGCATGTCCCTCGGGATCTTCAGGTGCCCGAGAGTGGGACGCTCCCCCATCGGGGCGTGCATCGACTTCGCCTCGGCGCGTATCCCGCTGTCCATCCGTTCGAGGAATTCGCTCATGGCGCCGCGCCCGCCGGGGTCGTCGACGTCCACCTGCGCCGTGAGCCCGATCTGGCCGTTGCTGTGGTGGTTGAGAGCGAGCAGCGCGAACAGTTTCCCCTCCGGCGTGGACGGGTCCTGGTGGTCGCGGAAGTACGCCCCGAAGGTGTTGAGCAGGTAGACGAAGTCGTCCTTGGAGAAGTCGGCCCAGTCCCACGCGATGCCCGCCAGGCGCACCGTGCTGGGCGGCTGCGGTGGGTTCCTGAACCAGAACTTGGTGATGAGCCCGAAGTTGCCGCCACCGCCCCCGGTGTGCGCCCACCACAGCTCCCTGCGGTCGGCGTTCCAGTCGTCGCGCCGCGCCACGACGAGTTCGACGGTGTAGTCCTTTCTCACCACCGCCACCTCGACCGCGTAGAGGTAGTCGACGGTGAGCCCGAACTGCCGCGACAGCAGGCCGTATCCGCCGCCGGTGATGTGCCCGCCGAGGCCCACCGAATAGCAGGAGCCGCCCGGCAGGGCCCGCCCGCTGATCGGGTAGAGGTGGCTGTAGGCGTGCCAGTTGCTGGCGCCGGCCTCCACGCAGTAGGCGTCCATGTCCGGGTCGTAGTACACCCCGCACATCTGGGTGACGTCGAATATCACCCGCACGTCGTCGCCGCAGACGAAGTTCTCGTAGCAGTGCCCGCCGGAACGGACGGTGATGCGGGTGCGCTCGGGGTGCTTCGGCTTCTGCCGAACCGCCTCCTCCAGCGCGTCCCGGGCCTCTTCGGACGACCGCAGCATGCGGACGTATTCGGGCTGGGCGATCCACCGCTGGTTGAATCCGCGGCTGAGCGAGGGGTACCGCTTGTCGTTCGGCTGGATGATCGTGGAGGGCTGAGGGTCGTTGCTGGTCATCGAGACACCACCTTCCGGGGGACGTCGCCGCATCAACACATGACTACCCTCAGCTTCCCGATGCTTACTCTCCGGAAACGGATAGTAAGAGTCATGTGGCGGTGGACTGATCGTCCAGGCGGCGCCGCACACCGGGATGACAAGAACTCGATCTTCGCTAGACTGCCCAATTCGTCTCAGCACGCCCACGATGGCGGAGGTCTTGATGAGTCCCGGGGATGGCGCGGATCGCAAAGCCACACCGGAGCGGATGACGCAGCACGGCAAGGATCTGCACCGGAACGTCAACGAGTATCTCCAATTGGCGTGGAACAACCTCCAGGGTGCGCGCGGTATCTCCCAGTCGAACTTCACCGCCACCTCCTATGTCCTGTCGATGGCCTATGTCGCCGCTCTCGATGTCGCCGAAGAGGACCTGGAGACGAAGAAGAAGGTGCTGAACAACTTCCGGGATCTGCTCGCCGCGTCGGCGACCAACTGGGAATCCGCCGAGGTCAAGAGCACGCTGTCGCGTCCCTGATCCCGTAGAAGTCCCCCGAAGTCAGGAGTGTCATGGGTGGCCCCACACCGGGCGGAAGCCCGGTCGCCTTCGCCGGAGCGACCGCGTTGACGGTGACCCAGGTCGCCGCCGCGCTCATTCCCCCCGCCTGGACGACGTCCGTCGTCATGTACCTGAACCAGTGCGACCCGCAGGCGATGCTGGACGCCGGCCTGAAATGGGTCGAGAACTACGACACGCTCGGCAACGCCCAGCAGGCCGCCAACAGCACGAACCTGCCGAAGGACGAATGGCAGGGCCAGGACCGCGACGCCTATGACGCGCGCATCGACGAATACCGGTCCCAGATCACCGGTTCGAAGCAGCTCGCGTTCGCGGTGGGTTCCGCGATGACCATCACGGCGGCGCTGTGCTTCCTCGTCGTCGTCGCGATGGTCGTCATCGCCGCACTGATCGCCCTGTACGCGGTATACGTCGCCGCCGCGCTGGCAGGGCTGTTCACCTATCCCGCCGTGCTCGCCTCGGCGTCCGCGTTCGCCATCGAATGCACGTCCTTCCTGGAGAGCGTTTCCGGGCTGGTCGCGTCGGTCGCCGCGGGCGGCGCCGCCGTCATCACCGGCGCGATGGCGCTGGACATCGGATGGCAGAAGGCGCACGGCAACGACGCCGCACTCGACGACTTCAAGAACGGCCTGCGCGACGCGTCCGACAACATGGTGTGGGGCACGATCTCCCGGCTCGAGCGCACCGCGACCGCCGCGCTCATGAAGGTCGGCGGCGGCACCCCGCTCGGCAGAAACGACCCGGCACTCCGCATGCCGAGCCCGGTGGGCAACCCGGGGCGCAGCGGCGGTTCGCTCGGCACGAGCGGTGTCTGGACGGGCGGCAACATCACCGACCATTTCGCCGGCGCGGCCGGAGACAAGAACAAGCGCGACGAGGGCCTTTTCGAGGACCCTCCGGCCGAATAGTGCCCGGCCCGCGGGGCCGCCGTTTCGTGCGGCGGTTCTTCTTCTCGGCGTGCGTCGCGCTGCTCGCGCTGCCCCTGCTGACCGTGTACACGCACCTGTTCGGCACGGAGGTGTCGCTGCGGGTCGACCGGTGCGAGCGGCAGGTGCGCTACGGCTACGAATGCCACGGCTCGTGGACGGACTCGGACGGCCAACGGCATTCCACCGAGGTCGCCCATGTAGGCCCGAAGGACATCGGCCGGACGGTCAAGGTCAGGCTCGGGCCGTGGCCGCTGAGCGCGCACGCCGGCGGCCTCGGGAGCGAGGGCGTGATGCTCGTGCCGGGGGCGCTGCTGCTGCTCTGCGTCCCCGGCTATCTCGTGCTCAGGCGGCGGCTCAACCGCGAGGTGGGGGCCACGGCGCGGCATTTGCTGAACGCGCCCGATGACTTCCTGGTGCTGGAGGTGGACCGCGATAGTGCCGTTCGTCCCGGTGGGGAGCCGCATCTCAGCGTTCAGTTCGGTGACCCGGAAGTGCCGGTGCCGGTGGGCGCCGATCGGCGGCGATTCGCGTCCGCGCGGCGTCCCGATGGGGAGGTCGCGTTCCTCATCGAGCGGCGCGCCGATCAGGTCCTGATGCTCTCCGCGGATGGAGGCGCCGAAAGTGTCATCCCCCATCTGGCGCTCCAGTCCGGCCGTCCGAGGATCGAACGGCCGGACGGAACGCTGCTGGGCGAGATCACTCTGACCCGCGGCCACACCAGCGACGTGCACTCCATCGTCCGCCCGGACGGCCGGGAGGTCGGCCGGTTCGCGCGGCTGCGCCGCCGGACATGGGCGCTGTGCCTGTCGCCGGAATGCTCACCCGCCCTCGCCTACACGGTCCTCGCCTACCTTTTCACCGAGGGCCGAGCCGACTGAGCGCGCTGTTGTTACTGCCCCATCCTCTTGCGGAGCTGGTCCATGAGCGCGGTGGCGTCGCGGGAGACACCCGAGAAGGCGTCGTTCATGTCGCGGAGCGCATCCTGCATCGCGGCGGGGTCGAGAGGTTGCTTGACCTTCTGCGCGTCCTCACCGTAGACCTCGTCGGCGGCTTCCCGCTTCTGCCTTTCGAGGTCCGCGACGGCCTCTTTGGAGAGCTGCTCCATCAGTTCGGCGAGTTCCTCCGATCCCATGCGCATGGCGCGCGGGTCGATGCGCACGCCGGTCAGCCCTTTCTCCGGAGTGAAACCCAGGCTGACCCGGCCGTCGGGGGATTCGGCGCGGCCGACCATGTCCGCCAGCCGAGCACTGAACTCCGCGGACTTCTCCGCCACGCGCCGCGCCTGTTCCACATGCGCGCCGAGGTCGATACCGAGGGTCCGCTCGATGTCGGGGAACTCGCTCACTCTCATCAATCCTTTGGACGGGCTTTCGGGTAAACCGCCCACCATAGGGGCTCCGTCGCCTGTCCGAGGAATCGAGCATGCTCGCGAATCAGGTTCGCAGTGTGGCCGTGTAGTCGGCGAAACGGTCGTCGACCTCTTCCGGGGTGAGGCCGAAGTCTTCGAGCGAGTAGCGGTGAGCGGGTTTCGCGGCGCCGGTGGTGCTCTCGTTGTGGAGCCGCGTCATCGCGGTTCTTGCCTCGTCGGTGAACGGGAGGCCGAACCGGGTGTAGACGGCCTCGACGGTGCCGATCGGGTCACGGACGAAGTCGTCGTAGTGGACGTCCGCGAACTGGTCGGGATTGTGGCGTGCCCGCACCTCGCGGAATTGGTCGAGGCCCCGGCTCCAGAGGTCGAGCTGGTCGCGGCCAAGGGTGGCGCCGGTGAACACGTCCGACCATCCGGCGGTGGCGTGCGCGGCGAGACTGCACATGGACGCCATGGCGGTGCGCGGCTTCCGGTGCGTCTGAATGATGAGCGCGTCGGGATAGACGTCGAGCAACGCGTCCAGTGCGAAGAGATGGCTGGGGTTCTTCAGCACCCAGCGCTTGCCGATGTCGTTGAGGCCGATGAGCTGAAGGTTGCGCCGGTGCCTGCGGTAGGCGGGCGTCCAGTCCTGTTCGGCGAGCCAGGACGAGTAGGTCGGCAGGTGCGCCAGGCTTTCGAAGGAAATCGAGAGCATGCTCTGACGAAGGAGCTGCCAGCACTCTTCGACCGAGTCCGCGGAGATGTAGTGGACGCCCATGAACTCGGGGTTCTCGATGTGGTGGCGCCGGTATCCGGCGTCGATCGCCTGGAAGACCGCGTTGTCCGCCCAAGTCTCGCGGGGAGGGCGTGGCTGCGGCACTTCGGCGAGCCAGAGGTCAAGGCCCTGGTGGGTCGGGTCGGCGGTGAGAAGCCTATGCAACGCGGTCGTACCGGTGCGCGGCAGGCCGGTGACGAATATGGGCCGCTCGACGGAGACGTTCGCGTGTTCGGGGTGCTGTTTCCACGCCGCCTCGGAGAACTGCCGGGCGGCGAGCGCGCCGCGCAGCATCGCCCGCTGGGCCTTGTTTCCGAGCGGGGTGAGGCCGGCGTCCTTAGTGAGCGACTCCAGGAGAACCTTCAGCCCGTCCAGGTACTCGTCGCCACCGAAGTCGTCCATGCCGGTGACCTTGCTGGCGGACGCGTGGAGGTCGTCGACCGTCCCGACGCTGTCGCGGCCTGCGCTCATCGGTACGCCCTTTCCTAGGGTGCCTAGTGGTGCCACTCGCCGGAATTGACGTCCAGGCATTGCCCGGTGACCGCCCGGGCCAGCGGCGACAGCATGAACACGACGGCGTCGGCGACCTCGTCCGGCTCGGGGAGTTTCCGCAGGTCGGTCGTTGCGGCGTTCTCGTCGTAGATGTCCTGCGCCGTGACGCCGCGCTTCTTGGCGAGGTGGTTGAAGTACCACTGGAGGTTGTCGGCCCAGATATATCCGGGGGCGATGGTGTTGACCCGGACGCCGCGCGGGCCCAACTCGGTGGCCAGGTTCTGCGCCATCGCGAGGAGCGCGGCCTTGGCCATCTTGTAGGCGCCGAACGTCCGCCGGGAATGCCGGAGGACCGCCGAGTTGATCATGACGACCGACCCGCCGTGTTCTTCGAGCGCGGGGACGAAGAGGCGCGTGAGGTGCAGCGCGGCGAGCACGTTGGTCTCGAATCCCGCTCGTACCGCGTCGAGGTCGACCTTGGTCAGGTCTTTCAGAGGTGGTGTCGCGAAGGCGTTGTTGATGAGGCCGTCCACGCGTCCGAAAGCCTCTTGCGCCGTCTCCGCGAGGCGCTCGCACGCCGCCGCGTCGTTGATGTCGGTCGGGACGGCGATGGCGCGCCGCCCGATGTCCTCGACTTCCTTGGCGACCTCGGCGAGGCGCTGTTCATTGCGCGCAGCGAGCACCACATCGGCACCGGCCTTGGCGCACTGGACGGCGAGCCCGCGCCCCAGCCCCGGGCCGACTCCGGAAACGACGACGACTTTGTCCTCGAGCAGACCTGCCATCAGCCGAGCATCCTCTTCGCAACGGCGACCTGACGGGTCGCGATCTTCTCGGCCCATTCCTGCGGGTTGATCCGCTGTTTCTCATAGAACGGCAGGACGTTCGGCAGTTCGTCGAGTTTCACGACCTCGACCTTCGGGCCGTCCTCGGGGGTGAGGTCGCGGCTGATCCGCTGCCACCGGAACTGCAGATAGCCGCGTCGGTGCCCCGTCCGCTCGATCCAGTTGGCGAGCCCGGGATCGCGCTCGCTGACGATGTACCGGATCATTCCGTCCTCGTCGACGCGGGCCTGGCCGGCGGTGAGGCTCGTCTGATGGTTGATGTAGTCGAGCGAGATGTACCACATGCTGCCGAGCTGGAAGCCCTGGTAGGGCGCCACTTCCCGGTCGGCGGCCGGCGCGGTGATGACCATGACCTCGTCGTCGTCCAGGTCGTAATGCCCGACGGACGAGAACTGCGTGGACAGGCCGCCCGGGGTGGGCCGCGGCTCGGTCATCGTGTTGACCGGCAGCTGCAGGTAGTGCCATTCCGGGAAGGCCAGGAAGGTGCGGATCCGGGAGACCAGCATCTTCCCGGCGATCTGGTAGCGGCGTGCCATCCGTTCGGACGGGACGGACAGCGGCGACGTGCCCAGCGTGTCCGCTCGGTGAATGCGGATCTCGCCCGGCCGCTCGTTCTCCCAGTCGCTGAACACTTCCCGGACAATGAGCATCGCGGCGCCGGAAGGAAGCGTGACGTAACCGGGCCCGGGGTCGTCCTTCGGCGGGCCGAACCGTAGCTGGAACGACCCGTCCTCGGCGATGTCGAGTTCGCGGTCGTCGAATGCGGTGAGGCTGTCGGGCGACTGCGTGGGCGAGTAGTCGCCGTTCATGACCTGGAAGCTCAGATCGGCGGTCGTCCCCCGCCGCCCAGTGACCACATACTCGGCGTCGTCCCGAATGTAGGCGTGGAAGTACAGCGTGTCGGGGTTGTCGAGCCCCAGCTTGGTGTACGGCCCGGTCGAGGACGCGAAGAACGGATAGTCCTGCTGGTAGGCGCCGACCATGTGCAGCGAGGCTTTGATGCTGCCGGCGAGGTAGTCGAGCCCCTCGGCCAGGTCTTGGTCGGTCTTGACGTGAGGCGCGCTGCGGATGATCCGCTCCGCCTCCACGACCGCGTCGGCGAACGAACGCGTCGCGGCTTCGAACGAATCGGTAGTGCCTTCAGCTGAGTCGGTGGCCACCGGGCTCTCCTGGGGACGCGGGGCGCGAACGCCGTTGAGAACGCGAGACTGAGGACCAGAACCTAGAACCCGTTCTACGCGCGGGTCAATGCCCGGTCCCGATCAATGGGAGGTGGTGAACTTCAGGCTCGGGGCGTCGTCCAGCGAGACCATGTACTCGTACGTGCGCCGGTGCCCGGTCTTCTCGACCAGCCACCGCCCGTCCTCGCCGCGGCGATAGACGTCATGGTAGAACGCGGCACCGCGGATCAGCAGCTTGTGCTCCGGGATGATGATCGTGTCGTCCAGCGACCAGATGCCGGTCGCCCGGTCCCCGTCGATGTCGATCTCGGGGCAGCCGGCCGTGTGTGCGCTGATCTTCCCGCCGTCCAGGTTCTCCCGCATGTACTGGACGATCGCGTCCCGCCCCTCCAACTTGAGGGTCTTCTTGAGTACCGGGGTGTCGTACTCGGCGACGGCGTCCGCGGTGAACACCTCGGCGAACTCGTCCCACAGCTTCAGGTCGACGCAGCGCAGGTAGCGGTACTTGAGCCGCCGGATCTCTTCCAGAGCAACCAGGTCCATGCGCCCAAGACTGGCCGCTGCGACGCGATTAGACAAGAACAGGTTCTATTTTGGCCGCCTCACAACCCGGCGCCGCCGGTCACGTCGACGACCCGGCCGGTGACCCAACCGGCATCGTCGGACGCCAGGAACGACACGACGCCCGCGATGTCTTCGGGCTTCCCGATCCTGCCGAGCGCGGACAGTGATTCCGCGTACGCCTGGGCCTCCGGGTTGCCCCTCAGCCATCCGGCATTGGTGTCGGTGTCCACGATTCCGGGTGCGACGGAGTTGACGGTGATCCCGCGCGGCCCCAGTTCCTTCGCGAGGTTGAGCGTGAAGGTGTCGAGCGCCCCCTTGGTCGCCCCGTAGGCCATGATTTCGGGGAGGGCGAGCGACGCCGCGCCGCTGGATATGTTGATGACGCGCCCACCGTCCCGCAGCCGCCCAAGGCCCTGCTGGACGATGAAGAACGGCGCTCGGACGTTCACCGCGAAGATCCGGTCGAACTCGTCCTCGGTCAGCGATTCCAAGTCCGAACTACGCCCGATGGCCGCGTTGTTGACGACGATGTCGACGCCCGACCGCCCGGTCACAGCGTCGAAGGCGTCCCACAAATCCCCGGCATCTCCATGCCGCCCCAACTCCGCCTGGATCGCGAAGGCGCGGCCGCCGTCCTTCTCGATTCGCTCGACGACCTCCTCGGCCGCCGCCCGCTCCCGCGCGAAGGCCACCACGACGACGGCCCCGTCCCGTCCGAGCCGCTCGGCGATGCCTCGTCCGATCCCCCGGCTGCCGCCCGTGACCAGCGCGACCTTGCCGTCCAACGTGCCCATGAGATCTCCTTTGTTGAGTGATCGTTCAAGAAGACGGTAGCATGACTTCTTGAGCGAACGCTCTACAATGGGGTCATGGCACGAGGACGTCCCCGAACCTTCGACCGAGACGCGGCACTGACCGCAGCCGTCCATCTGTTCTGGGACCGCGGCTACGAGGCGACGTCCATCGGCGAGTTGACCGAGGCGATGGGCATCAGGCCGGCCAGCCTCTACGCAGCCTTCGGCGACAAGAAGGCCCTGTTCAGAGAGGCAGCCGAGGCGTATGGACGCTCCCGCGACGGCAGTTTCGTCGCGAGCGCCCTAGCCGAGGAGCCCACAGCCCGCCGGGCCTTCACCCGCATCCTGCACGAGGCCGCCGCGATCTACCCGGACCCGTCCCACCCGCCCGGCTGCTTGGTGATCAGCGCCGCCACCAACGTCACACCCCAAGACGCGGAGATAGCCACCTTCCTGCGCGACGTGCGCAACGCCAACCTGGAGAGATTCGAGTCCCGCCTACGAGCAGCCCAGGCCGACGGCGAACTCCCCGCCACCGCCGACCCGAAGGCCCTGGCCCACTACTTCGCCGCGATCATGCAGGGCATGTCCCAACAGGCCCGCGACGGCGCCACCCACAAAGCCCTCACCGACATAGCCGACCAAGCCATGCGCACCTGGCCGCAATAGCTCGCCAAATCGTCAGAGGACGAAGGAACGAGGGTCGGTGTAGTACTTCTCCGAGATCTTCTTCGCGGCGGCCCGCGCCGCCGGATCCGTCCCCGGCGTCGGAACTACTCCCCCGGTCGGGTTGGAGAACCAGCACAGGAAAGCAGCCCGCTCCCGATCAGCGCCCGCACCCGTCCGCGCAGCATAGGAAGCCTGAGCCTTCATCCACGAGGTGTCGATCCTGTGGACGCAGCCAAGCTCAGCGACTCCCCAGGGGATGTCCTTCGAGGACGCGAACTCCACGGCCGGCCCCCACAGTTCCCTGCCGCTACCGGTATTGGCGTAGCCGTCCACGGCGTAGAGATCGACGTAGCCGACACCGGGCCACAGATCCTTGTACCTGGTGCCCTTCTTCGGCCGCTGCCCGGACCAAGCCTCGACGATCTGCATCGTGTACACCCGAGGCTTCCCCACCGATTTGACGACCTCGCAGAAGCGCCGAAACGCCGGGAGATACTCCGCGAGCGTGAACTGCCCCTTGCGGATCTTGCCGTCCGGCTCATGCCAGCAGGTCAGGAACGCGGCATGCGAGTCCGGGATGGACTGAACGAACTCCCGCAGCCTGGTGTCGAGCTTCTTGCCCGAAAGCTGTGCCAGGTCGGGCTTGCACGACCACACCGAGACACGCTTCCCGACGTCGATTCCGGCAACTGACTCGGCCCAACTCGCGGGCAACAACTCCCTGTCATACGACCGCCGAGCCGTGAACGGCCCCGCCGCCGCGTCCAACTCCCCGAAGTCCTTACCTTTCAGAGACACACTGCTCGCTCCGACGAGCATCCCGTCCCGCTTCGCCATCCGGGCCCTCCCGCGCCATGAACGTCACAACCAGGACCCCCGTCAGGCCACCGGACGCCGCGACACCGCCGTCCCCGACTCGACCAGAACTCTCACAACCAGCGTCGCAGGACCGGACGGACCGTTCCATAGCCCGCCCGTGAGACTTCCGAATATCCCTGTCGGCCACAGCCCGCCCGACGACCAGGCAGGTGATCTACGTGGACGCCGGCGAACACCTCGGCCAACCAGGACAGCACCGCGATAGCGTGAACCCACCACGGTCAGCCCGCTGACCAGCCATGTCGAAGGAGAGAAACCCGTGCTGCCAGATCTCGGCGCCGAACTCGAACGGCGCATCGTCGACGCGGCCCACGCCGCGCTGGATGTGGAGATCACCCCCGAGCAGGCAGTCATCCGACCCTCGGCCCCCGGGCGGGCCGCCGACTACCAGTGCAACGCCGCGATGCCGTTGGCCAAGCGCCTGGGCCGCCCGTCCCGCGAGATCGCCGACGCCATCGCCGCGCACCTCGACATCACCGGGCTGACCGCAGATGTCGCCGGGCCCGGATTCATCAATCTCACCTTCACCGAGGAGTTCCTGGCCGCACATGTGGCCGCGCTTGCCGCCGATGACCGGCTCGGCGTCCCGCTGCAGGAGCCGCTGCGGGTGGTGATCGACTACTCCTCACCCAACATGGCCAAGGAGATGCACGTCGGGCACCTGCGCTCCACAATTATCGGGGACGCGCTAGTGCGGCTGCACGAGGAACTCGGGCACGAGGTGATCCGGCAGAACCACCTGGGCGACTGGGGCACACCGTTCGGCAAGCTCGTGGAGCACTTGGTCGACGAGGGCCTGACCAGTGGCGAGCTGTCGATCGGTGACCTCAACGAGTTCTATGTCCAGGCCAGCCGCAAGTTCGACGACGACCCCGACTTCGCCGAGCGGGCCCGCAAGCGCGTGGTGGCGCTCCAGGCCGGCGACCCCGCCACCCTCGACCTGTGGCGGCGGCTGCTGGAGGAATCCAAGCGGCACATGGAGGCGGTCTACGCCCTGCTCGGCGTACGCCTCACCCCGGCCGACTACATGGGCGAGAGCGCCTACAACGACGTCCTCGGCTCGACTTGCGATGAGCTGGTCGCCAAAGGTCTCGCGGTGCCCAGCGAGGGCGCGCTCTGCGTGTTCCCGCGCGGGTTCACCGGCCGCGAGGGCGCGCCCGTACCGCTGATCATCCGCAAGCGCGACGGCGGATACAACTACGACACCACTGACCTTGCGACCATCCGCTACCGGTCGCAGGAGCTGAAGGGCGACCTGCTGCTGTACGTGGTGGGTGCGCCGCAGGCCCTGCACTTCAAGATGATCTTCGCGGCGGCGCGGGAGGCCGAGTGGCTCGCCCCGACCAGCACCGCCACGCACGTGGCGTTCGGGTCGGTGCTGGGCAGCGACGGCAAGGTCCTCGGCTCGCGCAAGGGCGCCGGTCTGAAACTGGCGGACCTCCTGGAGGAGGCGGTGACCCGCGCGGCTGCGATCGTCGCCGACCGCAGCGAACTGAGCGCGGACGAGCAGGCCGAGATCGCCCGCGCCGTAGGAATCGGCGCCGTCAAGTACGCCGACTTGTCCACCGCCCGCGAAAAGGACTACGTGTTCGACTGGGACCGGATGATGTCGATGGACGGCAACACCGCCACCTACCTCCAGTACGCACACTCCAGGATCCGGTCACTGATCCGCAAGGCCGCCGGCACCGGCGCCGGTGACGGGTCGGCGAACCTGGTCTTTGCCGAGCCAGCCGAACGCGCCTTGGCCCTCAAACTCAGCCAGTACCCCACCGCCGTCACCGCCGCCGCGCAGTTCGCCGAGCCGCACCGGCTGTGCACCCACCTATTCGAGACCGCGGCGGCATTTTCGACGTTCTACGAGACCTGCCCGGTCCTGACCGCCAGCGACGCCGTCCGAGCGTCCCGACTCACCCTGAGTGCCCACACTGCCCGCGTGACCCGCCACGGCCTCGCCCTCCTCGGCATCCAAGCACCCGAACGTCTGTAAAGGAGCACGTCCCACAAGCACGCTCAGGAGGTCCGAAGCTCACGCTGGCGCTTCAACAGCTCCTGCGCATGTTCTCGGACGTCGGGGGCGAGTCGGGCGTGGACGGGGTCGCGGTCGGCCGCTTGCAGGAGGATGGCCGCGACCGTGAGTTCGGCGAGTCGGCCTTCGGGTGTTGCCAGGATGTCGGCGAACACGGCCCGGATGCGGGTCGCCAGTCCAGGGACGGGGAGCGTATAGGCGTACAAGTTCGCCGCGTCGAAGCCGTGCGGGGCGGGGCCGAAGCCTTCCCAATCGAGGATGGTCAGTTCCGGGCTGGTGAGGTTGGCCCAGTGAAGGTCACCGTGAGCCAGGGCCCAGCGGTGGACGGTGGTGTCGATGCCGACGTCCCCGAAGTAGCGCCGGATGGTGCGGTGTATGTAGTCCTGGGTGATGACGCGTGGACGGTCGTCGGGGGCCGGGGTGACCGTGACCGCGCTGAGGGCCTGCCGCAACCGCGTCCACCAAGCCTCGGGCAGGGGGATGGGTTCGATGAGGTCTGGAGTCGGGGAGCAGACGAGCGCTGCCACGTAGGTGCTGAGTTCGGCCCGGTAGGCGTACCCCTCATGGGCCCAGTCGGCCGTGTCCAGCAACTTAGGGCGCGGGACCTCTGTCGGCAGGGTAGCGACGGCTTTCTGGGTACCGGTCCAGAGCTTCCCGCCCTCCTTTCCTTCTGGCGCCTCCAGCACTCGGAGCCAAGCGTTTCCGTAGGACGTCCTGACGGGGGCACCGATGGTTCTTCCGTTGTGGCCCCAAGCTTCGGTCGTGCCGCCTGTAGAGGCGCTGCCGAGCCGGACCGTCGCGTCGGCGAAAGCGGCGCGCATCCGTTCGCGGACGTCGGAATCGTCAGGCTCGGAGAACACGGCAGATCTCCTGAAGATGCGTGGATGGGATGGCTGGGCTCCGAAAGGCGTTGAATGCTTCTTGCCAGTGTGCCCTAGTCGAGGCCGAAAGCAGGGCTCCGGTAAGTCCGGGCGTGGAGGCCACGACCGCGAGCGCGGCGGCGACGTGCGAGGAGCCGGGTTGGATGAACTGGGCCAGATCGGGCGTGACCAGGTCGGCCAGTTCGCCCCCGTTCAAGGGCGCGGATGCCCACACGTCCAGACCGGCCCCGGCGGCCTCGGCAATGGGGCCGGTGCCGTGTAGGGCTTCGGCAAGGGCGGTGAGTTCGATGAGGCTCACGGGTAGTTGGATCGCCCGCAGGTGGGTTCGGGTGCCTCCCGCTGCTTGTTGCGCCGCGGCGATGAGTTCATGGGTGGTGAAGGCGCCGCTGGCGAAGCCGCTCCAAGTGGCGATGCCGTAGCCGGCGATGTCGCCTCGGTGCGCGGCTTCCTCGAACGTCGTGAACGCTTGGGTGATCTGCTCGAGCAGTCGTTCCCGGTCGCCGTGCGCGTCGTGTTCGGGGTTATGCAGGTACAGCAGGTCGAGTCGATCGCGGCCTATCTCAGTGATGTTGGCGGTGATGCGGTGTCGAAGGTAGGCAGGGGCGATGGAGTGGCAGCGGACGGCCTCCTTTGGGGCGATGAGGCCCGCCCGTTGAGCTGCCTGGGCTTGGCTCCGGGTCATATGGCCGACCTTGGTGGAGATCTGCACGCCTGGGTGATGGGGCAAAAGGGCGGCCAGTTGGTCGTGTGCGTTGCCTTTGGCGTAGACGGGGGCGGTGTCGATGACCGTGACTCCCGTCGCCATGGCGGCGCGGGCGGCGGCGGTTACGTCGCGGCATCGGTAGGTGCCCAGACCGAGAACCGCCATCACGTCCGTCCTACGGCGATGATTCCGCTGCGCAACAACTCGTCGAGCAACTCGGCGGCCTCATCGATGGTGACGTTCGCGGCCTGGGCCAGGCCGCCGAGCGTGGTCGGCCGTCCGGAGACGAGCACCTCCAAGAGCGGGGCCGCCTGGTCAGCGAGCGTCCAGCGTTGCCCGGCGGCTTCCAAGGTCACGGCCTGCTCAGCACGGCGCAGGACCGCCCTGGGCGTCGTGAGTCGGACGGGTAGGCCAGGGTCGTCCGGGATCCGCTCGTGCACCGCGTGCGGCAGTGAGAAGCCGCCTCGCGGCCCACGGACAGCATCACACGCCGCCACGTAGGCATCGATCACCGTCGGGTCGTTAAGGCGTTCGGCCAAGAGCTTGCCCATGTCGCAGCGCCAGGCCGTCTGTGTGTCCTGGTCGGCCAGGCGCGGGATGTCGGCGCGGACGCAGTCCTGTGCACGCAGGTCATCCACCAACCACGACAGCATGTCGACGCCGGTATGCGGCGCCAGGCCACAGGTCAGGTGGAGCGAGGGTTGCCCGGTGGACGCGGCGGCGGCGTGCCACCAGCCGCGCGGGACGTGCAGGGCGTCCCCGGCCTGGAGAGTGAACTCGTCGATCGGGTACTCGGGTGGCGTGTCGTCGAATGCGACGTCTCGATATAGCGGGGCAGGGCGGGTGGGCCCGTAGATCCGCCATCGCTTGGCGCCGGATACCTGGAGGACGATGACGTCGTGGTCGTCCCAGTGGACGCCGAAGCCTTCCTTCGCGGTCCACGATGCGTAGGCGTTGACCTGCACGCTCGTACGAAGGTGGCGCTCCAGCGTGCTCACCATGGCGGCGATCGGAGGATGCATCTCCTCGATCGCATCTAGGACCAGAGTCGCGCCGTCGCGGAGCTGTTGGGCGACCAGATGCGGTTGCGGGGCCTCCCATGGCGGCATCCGCCGGTATATTCGGCGCTGACAGTACTCCGACACCGGGATGGCCGTGCCGTCGGCGGACAGGCGCAGACGCGGCGGTTCCAGCCGGTGGGTGTCCAAGAGCCGGTTTATTGCCGGCCAGGTCAACAGGTCGGCGAACCGGTCCCGTCCGACGGACTCGGCTGGGTAGACCCGGTGAGTGCGGCCCAAGTCCTGGGCGAGGAACCGCTCCCCGCCCAGGACCTCGACGATCACGTCGATCATGATCGCTGGTCAGCCGTCGTTGAGGTCGGACCTACCGGACCCCCCGCCGTCGGACGGCTGGGTGGCGCGGCCGCGCGCCGCGACGATCTTCTCCACGGCCACCACCAGGCCGCCGGTCTTCTCGCTGTCCACTGGAACTCTCCCTTCCCCCCGCCTCTGGTCGGCGGTGGTGTCGGGCCTTAGCTTGTGGTGGTCAGCGCGGATCGAACAGTGACCGAGCCCGTGCCCTGTTCCCGTGGAACCGGCCCACGGACGCGTCTCGCCAATCACCGTTGCGCACGGGCTGTGCGCCACTACCCTCTGACAAGGGGCTTTCGGCGAGTCAAGGACGAATAGCGACGTGACCAGACGCAGAACCTTCGATCCCGGAGCGGTCCCCGTAGGATTCTGGTGTCGCGAGGACGTTGCGCAGGCCCTTACCAGCCGCGACGTCGGTCAACTGTTCCGGCTGTTCCTCGGGCAGTTCGCCGACTGCACCCAGACCCAGTTGGCATTACTCACCCAGCATGATCGTTCCGACATCTCCAACTGGGTGCGCGGTACCCGCCAGGGCCGAGTGTCCGACATCGAGGTACTCACCCGCATCGCCGACGGCCTACAGATCCCCGATCAGGCGCGTCTCTTGCTCGGCCTCGCCCCGGCCGGTTCGTTTCCGCTCCACCCGAAGCCAGCCGTATCCCGCCAACGCACGGACGCGCGTGACGCGGATGATGGAGCGGCAGTGTCGGCACCGGTGCACGTGGCCATCTGCGGCAGCAGGGCCCCCGACACCGACGCCAGCGTGATCGACGCCGCCGTACGGTGTCTGGCCCGCCTGGTCATGAGCCGCAACTACAAGGTCAGCCATGGCCCGGTCGGCGTGGGCATCGAGGTCATGACCTACATCGCCGACCAGTACCGTCCACCTGACATTGCCCTGGCCATCGGACTGTTCGGTCACCGCAACGTCATCCAGGACGCGGAGTTCGTCATCGTCCTCGGTGGCGGGGCGGGCACCCAGGCGGAAATCGACCTTGCCCTGTCGATGGGCAAACCGATCATCGCCCTGCCTGCGAGCGGAGGCACCGCCCGCCGCTTCTACCACCAAGCGGCCCGCGACCACCGTCTCCGCGACCCGCTGGACGATGAACAGTTCGCCGGTCTCAACGCCTGCGCCGACCCCGGTGAAGACTTCGTCCGTATCGTCGAGCAACTGATCAACAACGACCCTCGGAGCACCACATGACCGAACGCCCCTACGTGCTGCTGTCCTGCGCCGCCTCGGTCGATGGCTACATCGACGACACGACCGACGAGCGGCTCCTGCTGTCCAACGACGAGGACTTCGACCGCGTCGACGAAGTCCGGGCCGGCTGCGACGCCATCCTCGTCGGCGCCAACACCATCCGCCGAGACAACCCGCGCCTGCTCGTCCGGACCGAGGAGCGCCGCAAGGCACGTGTTGCCCGCGGCCTGCCCGAGAGCCCGATCAAGGTCACCTTCACCGCCCGCGGTGACCTCGATCGCGAAGCCAAGTTCTTCGCTGCCGGCGATGTCGCGAAGATCGTGTACTGCTCGAGCGCCACGGTCGACAAGTGCCGTGACCGTCTCGGCGACGCCGCCACCGTCGTGGACGCCGGTGACCCCGTCGACCTCAACACCGTACTTGCCGACCTCGCCCGCCGAGGAGTGCAGCGCTTGATGGTCGAAGGCGGCGGCACCGTCCACACCCAGTTCCTCACCGCCGGACTGGCCGACGAGCTTCAACTCGTCATCGCCCCGTTCTTCGTCGGCGACTCCGGCGCCCCGCGCTTCGTCAGAACGGGCGAGTTCCCGCACCACCCCGGCAACCGGATGACCCTCGAAGAGGTCCGTCCCATCGGCGACGTAATCCTCGCCCGCTACCTCCTCACCCGCTCCTAACCACCAGGACCGGCGAAACGATCGAAAGCGATCCCCGGCGGACACGTGGCGACCGGTGTCGACGCCAACAGATCCATTCCCTCATGTGCGGGCCGAGCTCCTCGCCGCGGCCGATGCACCATGCGGCCTCGGACGATCCCCGCGCGTGCACACCGGGATGGTTCTATCTCGCCGGCAGCAGGCCACCACGCGGCGCGTCGCCCCCGCACACGGGAGTGGATCGAGCCGATTAGTGGCCATCCCTGAAGGGCGTACGTCCCTAATAGGTGGGGCCGTGCCCCCGTCGGCCTGTACGCGGGCGTTCACGGAATCAAACGCGGCCTGTACAGCGTGCCACTGAACGCCGAGGCGCGGCCGGCGTCTAGCTTGGTTCGGCCGAGTGCCACAGCTACTCGACATCGGACGTGACGGAATGCGGCAATGCGTAAGGGCAGGGGCCACATGACCGCGCCCCTGACCAACCGGATCGGATGGGGAGACCTGCCCCAGCGTCTGCGGAACGCGTTCACTGACGCGATGGGCGCCGCCGTCTCCGCCGAGCAACGCCAGACCGGCGGGTTCTCCCCGGGTTTGGCATCCCGTCTCACCCTTGCCGACGGGCGCCGGGTCTTCCTCAAGGCCATCAGCGCCGACCGCGACCCGCACGCACCGATGCTGTACCGCCGCGAAGCCCACGTCATGGAGCACCTGCCCAAGCCCGCCCCGGCACCGCGTCTGCGCTGGACCCACGACGACGGAACCTGGGTCGCACTTGCCCTCGACGACATCGACGGCCACGCCCCCGCACAGCCATGGACCGCCGAGGAACTCGACCGCGTCCTAGCAGCACTGGCCGCACTAGCCGACGACCTCACACCCGCCCCCGCCGACGCGCTCGCGATCACCGAGGACCTCGCCGAGAATTTCTCCTCCTGGCGGCGCCTGGCCGCCCGGTCCGCCACAGACGGCACCGGCCAACTGCCCACCTGGGCACACGAGAACCTGGGCCAGCTTGCCGAACTCGAGAGCCACTGGGCCAGAGCCGCCATCGGCACGACCCTGGCACACACGGACCTGCGCGCCGACAACATCCTGCTCACCCCACCCAGGCTGATGATCGTGGACTGGCCCTACGCGGTGACCACGACCCCCTGGATGGACCTGCTGCTGTTCCTGCCCTCGGTGACCGCGTCCAGCAACATCGACCCCGAGCAGATCTGGCGCAGGTACCGGCATGCGCGCGCAGCGCCCGATGATGATGTCAACGCGGTGCTGGCTGCGATCGCCGGCGACTACCTCACCCAGTCACTGCGCCCGGCCCCGCCGACCATCCCCGGCCTACGCGCCCACCAGCGCGCCAAAGGCGACGCAGCACTGCGCTGGCTCCGCACCCGCATCTCTCGCGAATAGACGACTTCGACAGCCGGGGCCAACTCGGCAGCACAAACGCTCGGCTCAGGAGGCCCGCCCCATGAGCGCCCCATCCAGAACCAGCAGATGCGGCCCGGCCCTACCAAGTGCGTGGAAGGTTCGGCGAACCTGGCGAAGACACCGCGCTGAAGGGTCTGCAAGGCGAAATCCGATGACGCCTTCACGCAGCGCACCTTCTACGTCGCGTCCAGGCCACGCAGTCGTCGGGAAGTTGTGCTGCGCTATTCCTTCAGACCACCGACAATCGCCGCGACGGCATCGTAGGACTCTCTTACGCCGTCCGTGTTACCGAGCCGGTAGCGTTCCAGACGGATGCCGCCCAGGTGCCGGATTTCGTAAATCCGCGCACGCCACTCGGCGGAAACCGAGCAATCCGGAGCACCGTAGGCGTCCCAGAATGCAGTTCGCTCATCACTCTTGGCCTGCGCCATGCGGATGGTCCAGTCAGCCTCCGGGTCGCCCCACCAGGTTCTGTCCAAGTCAAATACCCCGGTGATCTCGGGTACAGGAGCAGCACTGTCGAGCATGACGTTCACCGTCCACAGGTCCCCTGAGAGCATGCGCGGTTCGGTGATCTCGTCCAGCACTGGGGCGTTCTCGGCGGCGAGTGCCGCGCCGAGGCGGATGTCGGTCGCATCCAGGCCGATGCCCTCCAGATCGGCCGCTATCTCCTTCAGGGACGTAGTGATCGCCTCGCTCCAGGTCGCGAATCCGGGACCAGCCACCGGGCCGAAGCGTGGGCCAGTGACCGCGTGGATAGTCCGGGCGATCGTCCCCAACTGTCGGTAGAACCCTGACCACGCCGAGCGCGGATACGTGCCCAGATGTTCACGGGCCGGGATCCCGTCGAGGAACGTTTGCACCATGTAGTCCCGACCGGTCAGGGAATGCGACCAGTCGGCAGCGATGACACTCGGCATCAGCGGCGCGATCGCGGCAAGGTAGGGCACGCTGGCGTATTCGTTGCGCATCAGTTCCCGCTCGGAGGAGAACTGCCGCGAGGGCTCGGGCGCCACCCGAAGGATGACTGGCCGCTCATGCCTGGCGAGCGCCACCCGGTAGGTCGTGTTGTACATGCCCCCGCCCAACTCCACGGCCGACGAGACGCTGGTCTCCTCCCCGAAGACCCGCTGGCAGACCATCTGGATCTCGCCGCCGGAGACCGGCTGCTGGTAAGCCCCCGGAGGACGCTCAACCGATCGAAAGTCCACAGAGCCCCCAGAAGCTTCCACTACCCGAATGCCCCGCAGACGCTGCATGAGGACCATCATTGAACGTAATCACGATGATTCTAGGTGCACCCCTTGCGAGGCCGGCCGGGTTTCGGTAGCTGCGCAGTCGTGGACCCGACCGTTCACGTCGGGTTGCTGAGGTCTTGCTCTGTCACACACGCGTAAGTAGCCACCTCGAGTCAAGGATCCCAAGGACCGCCAGGCGGGCGCCGGGGGCACTGCGGCCACGAATCGCCGGGACGCAAGTCACCGGACTACCTCGTGACATGTGCTTTGGTGGGCATGTCCGTCGCCCCGTCCGAAACACGTGGGCCGGTTACTGGTGTGCCGCGCCGCGAAGTAGTACAAATTGGGACGTGAGCGCACTGCTGGGCGAGGATCTCGACGGACGTCTACGGAGAGCCGCGATGGCGTGGCTGGACCGGCAACGCACCCCTGACAACCCTGTGGTTCACCGTCAGGAACTCCTCGATTTCAGCTTCGAGGGGCGACGTTTTCCGCTCATCGACAATCAACTCGGTATCCGGAAGCCCAAAGAGCTAACAGCAGCACTGTCGATCTTAACGACCTATACTTCAGACGGACAACGCGCCCCATACGAGGACGCCCTCGGAACCGACGGCTTCCTTCGGTACAAGTATCAAGGAAATCCTCAACACTACACAAATGAGGGACTACGTCAGGCGCGCGCACTCAGAGTTCCACTAATTTGGTTCTTCGGTGTCCAGCAAGGCGTCTACCTTCCCTTCTACCCCGTCTGGATCATCGCGGACGAACCTCAGCTATCACAAGTAGCAATTGGCTTGGAGGAAACACAGTTAACACTTATCCGAAACACCGCGCCACTCAGTCCACTAGAGCGCAGGTATTCCGAAAGAATTAGCAGACAACGCCTCCACCAGCCCGTGTTCCGCCTGCGAGTAATTCGCGCGTACGATACCAGCTGTGCGATATGTCGCCTACGACATGTTTCGCTGCTCGATGCTGCACACATAATCCCTGATAGTGAAGATCGGGGCGTGCCGGCCGTATCGAATGGACTAGCACTCTGCAAGATCCACCATGCTGCCTATGATGAGAACATCCTCGGTATACGCCCGGATCTCACCATCCAAGTCCGCACAGATATTCTGCAAGAGATAGATGGACCTATGCTCAAACATGGCCTGCAGGCCATGGACGGTACGACGCTTGCCCTACCAAGAAGACGAATAGACCGACCCAACTTGGAGGCAATTGAGCAGCGTTACGAGAAGTTTCGGGCAGCCGGATAGTGTGGCGCCCCTGAGAAACGCATAAATTCGTCGGCAGTCAAGGTCTCCTGGGGCGGCTGTGGCCCACTTTTGTGCGGCGAGAGGAGGCGCATGTTCTGGCAGCGACGGGGATCACGACGCCAGTTGCGGTGGCAGCACTCGGCCCGCTGCGGCAGCGCGGACGGGCGTCGCGCTCTAGCACCTCCCGGTCCTCGTCCGGCAGGATGTGCGCATGGCTAAGATCATGGAGTTCTTCGCAACCAACAACTCCGCGAAGCCGCACCCCACCGTGGTCGAGTGCGGTTACCAGAAGGTGCATACGTCCGTCGGAGGAGTCCTCCTCCAACTGAGCACCTACGGGTCGGACTCTCGACAGTCGGAGAAGAAGGTGAGCCAGACGTTGCAGCTAGACGAGCGGGGAGCCGCGGAACTCATGCGCATCATTAGGCTGACGTTCCCGAATCTGTCCTAGTCGTCGCTGCGACACGGTGAGCTTTGACACACTCCTCGTCAGTCACGCCGCGCAGGTCGCCCCTGGTAGAGATGTCCTAGCGGCAACACCGGTGACGGTAGGCGGGCATGGGCAGGGGTTAGGGCTCTATGCCCATGAAGTCGGCAAGGTCAACCATGGCCTGGGAGGGCATCCTCGGCCTCTTCCTCAGCAATTCGCGGGTGACGTCGCGGCCGTACTGCTGGTAGCGGAGCCATGCTGGGTGTTCAGCCCGGATGGTCTGGACGATTTCCGTCGCCTTTTCCGGGTCGCCCGTCTGGGCCTTGGCGCGGGCGATGTCGAGGCGGTGCCGATCCCAGCCGGACGTGTTTCCCGCACCGACGTCGCGTGGTACGTCCCGCGCCATCTCCAGGGCGCGGTCCGGGTGGCCGTCCAACAGCTCGATCTCTGTTCTCATCAATGCCGGGGTGAGGGGTCCGAAAGCCACGTGGCCAGCGAGATCTTCGTGCTGTCGGCCCAGACGGGCGCCCGCTGCTCCGGCGGCGTGAATGTACTCGCGGGCTTCTTCGGTCCGATTGTTACGGGACGCGGCCGAGGCGGCACGTAGCAGGAGGTAGCCCCAGCCCGAGAGTTCGTCCGGCGACGCCTTGCTCATCTTCGGTTCGATCTGCCCTGCGGTGTCAACACATAGCCGCTCGACCTCGGCGAAGCGTCCTTGACGCAGCATGGCCCAAGCCTGCGAGCTGACGGACGCGGCAGCGAGCGGGATGTCGCCGATCTCCATTGCGTCTCGCAGCGATGCGTGGAGCGCGATCAGCGCCAGATCATGTGCGCGAACTTGGATGAGGTACCGTCCCGCGAGGCCGAGGATGTCCGCGCGAAGCCGGAGTGCGTCCCGATGCTCGTCCCCGGTGTCATGGACCTCCACATGGTGGTGGGCCGACCGCACGAGGGCTGGCATGAACTGCGCGAGATCGTCGTAGGCGTCGGCGTGGTATTTGGCGGCGACGGCGGCCACTGCGCCACCAAGACGTGTGAGGTCGGGGTGCTCATCGTCAGCGGTCCCGTAGAGGGGACGGCCTGTCAGTCCGATGGGCGGATTGATCGCCGAGCGTATGTCCGCGAGCACGACCTCGTCGACGGTCGCTTCCGTCGGTTCAGGGGATCCGGCGGACGTGAACCAGACGGTGGTGACGCCGAGCACACGGGCGAGTTGGTGGTAGGTCTCCATGCGGCAGGTGCCGCCCTGCTCCAGCTTCTTGATCACCGCGAGCGACAATACGGCCCGTTCGGCGAGTTCCTCCTGGGTCATTCCGCGTCGGCGCCGCAGCTCTCGGACGCGGTCGCTGATGCTGGCGTCCTGCATTTGCCCTGCCCTTCTCCGAGCGTCTCGACAATCTCAGCGTAAGTCGCCGATGCGGCCATGTGAGCGTCTGTAGTCAAACGACTACGCCTCATATCCCTTTCGGTGCCGCCCCTTTGAACGACCGCGGAGCGTGACTGTACCGACACGGTGAGCCTACGTAGTGTCTCCGGCGTCCGAGCAGCCCGGCAGCCGAGATGAAGGGGTCACTGTGGAAGCACCTCGTCCCTCACCTGCCGAAATGTTGCGTGCCAGGCATGGGCACGCGTGGGACATCTGGCGTGAAGTCCTGCCCGACGGTCGGCACGGCGACTGGCTCGCCCAGACCCTGCCCGGCGGGTCACCGCAGCAGTTTCTTCGAGCGCGAACGGTCGAGGAACTGGACGCGCGACTGCGTGAGGCGCAGGCGTGATGGCGGCGCCGGACGCGACCACCCGCATAGACGCGGGCCCCATCCAGCGCGCGGAGATCCGTGAGCTGGAGCAACGCTTCGGGGTGGTCGCCTGGTTCGGTTTCCACACACGCCGTTGGTGGGCGCTGGACGGAGACCTTCTCGTCGAGGCCGCCACCCCGGTCGGTCTTGCCGACGCGGTCATTGCGGTGCGCGGTGCTGCCGCTCCTCCGGCTCGGCCTCCGCGAGCGAATCCAACACGGCCTGGCCCGCATCAGCGGGCTCGCCGGCAGGGCCGGTCGCTGCGCCGGAGCGGCCGGACACCTCCAAAACCATGACGAACAAGGAAGGCGGGACGCGTTGAGCGGCCACATAGAGGACGAAGAGATGATCATCGCGGTGGGTGATCTGGAGCTGCTTGTGCGGGGAGCGGACAAGCAGGCGCCCGCGGCGGCCCGGCGTTTCGTCGGCGAGTGGTCCAAGGACCACGGCATCGACGACGCCTACACCGCGCAGCTCATCGCGTCCGAGCTCGTCACCAACTCGATCCTGCACGGCGAGCCGCCGATCGTCGTCCGGGTGGTGATGGACGAGTCGGACGGGCTGCCCGTCATCGAGGTCGAGGACAGTGGCGACGGCTCCCCCATCGTCCAGCCGGAGAGCGACACGGCGACCGACGGACGCGGGCTCGTCCTCGTCGCCGCGCTCGCGAAGGAGTGGGGCACCCGCCCGCTGCGCAGTGGGGGGAAGGTGACGTGGGGGAAGTGCGCGCTCTGAACGTCCGGGCCGAACGTCAGGTTCTCCGCCTGCGGACGCGGCTGGGCAGGCGAACCACCACCCGCTACCTGGATGCGCTGGCGGTCGCGCTCCGGGCACGGGGGTGGCGCTTCATCAAGCTCTACCGTCCGAAAGAGTTCCCGACGCCGTTGCCCATGCTCTGGGTGCACGCCGGTATCACTAAAGAAGTCGGCATCGTCGTATCCGTCCGGGCCACACCGGGCGGCACGTGGGGCTACTACGAAGCACTGCGCGGACGTCAGGGCTACCTCTGGCCTTGCGGAGACGCCAAGTCAGCCGCCGAGCAGATCGACCGCATCCTGAAGCACCAGATGTTCCCAGGCACCTGGTAGCTCGCGGATGAGCACTACGGGCACGGGGCGGGCCGCGTGGATCCGGCGGACGGAGGGGCAAGACGTTCACGTCGCGTGCTGGCGATGGTCCTGCCCACGCGGGGCCGCCCCGTGGTCGGCCGGGAGGCGGTGGCCGAAGGCGTGACCGATCAGATGAGCACCGATCTGGCCTCACTCGAGGCTCGCCACCCGGGTGCACAGGGCGGCTGCCTGGTCGTCGCCGAGTTCGTCGTAGATCGTGGCGGCCGCGTGCCAGCGGGCGGCGGCGCCGGAGGCGTCGTCCATCGCGAGCAGCGCCTCACCGTGCGAGACCAGCGCCATCGCCATGCTGCGGCGGTCGCCGAACCGTTCGAAGGTCTCGACCGCGCGCCGCAGCCGCGGTTCGGCGTCCGATGCCCGCCCTTGGACGATCAGGGCGGACGCGAGTGGGAGCACCCCCCACGCCTCACTCCACTGATCGCCCAGTTCAGCGAAAACGGCCAGGGCACGCTCACCGAGTTCCACGGCCTCACCGGCATCGACGGCGCAGCGGCCGAGGCTCAGCAGTGCCATGCCCTCGCCGCGCCGTATCCCGTGCTCCTGGAAGACACGCAGAGCCGACCGGAAGTGCTCGGTCGCCACCCCGGTCTCGTGGCGTTGCTCATGAATCAGTCCGATGCCGCGGGATGCGAAGCCCTCGAGCCATGCGTCGCCGAGTTCCCGGCTCAACTCGACGGCCCGCCGATAGTCGGCGAGCGCCTCCTCGTACCGGCCCCCGCGCCAGCCCGCGTCACCGAGGCACAAGAGATTGGACGCCTCGCCGAGGGCGTCGCCGAGCTCCTGCGCCGCCCGCAGCCCGAGCCTGTGCGCGTCCTCCCAGTCGGACCAGTATGAGCCGAGCTCGAAGAACCCGTCGGCGACCACGGGCAGTTTCCACGCGATGTCGTACTGCCCCCCGGTCGGCGGCGAGGCGTAGCGCGGCGAGGACGTTGGGCCGCTCCCGCTCGAACCACTGCGCCGCCTCCTGCGCTGAGGCGAATTCGGGCACGTCAATGCCTTCGGTGGGGACGAGCGGAATCGCGTGGGAGTAGGGCAGGATGAGCCGCCGTCCGGCGTCGACAGTGAGCAGGTACCAGGCGAGCATCCGCCTTATGGCACGCGTCCTCTCCTGCTGGGGGTCCTCTGCGGCGGCTCGTTCGCGGGCGTAGGCGCGCAGCAGGTCGTGGAGACGGAAGCGGCCGTTCGAGGTCTCGCGCAGCAGGTGGGCGGCGGTGAGTCCGCGCAGCCGGCGGCCCGTCGTGGCCGGGTCCGCGCCCAGCAGCGCCGGGGCGGCGCCGACGCCGATGTCGGGCCCGGCGTGCAGGCCGAGGAGCCGGAACGTACGGCGCAGGGGTTCGCTCAGGGCGCGGTAGGACCAGGAGAACGCCGCGCGCACATCACTCAACTCGTCCTCTTCGGTCGCCAGGGCGTCGAGCCTGTGCCGTTCGTCCTCCAGTTCGGCGACCAGCCCTGCGAGGGACAGTTCCGGTCTGCCCGCCGCATGCTCGGCGACGACGCGCAGTGCCAGCGGAAGGTGGCCGCTGAGTTCGGCGACGCGGAGGGCCGCCGCGAGGTCGGCCGCGACCCTGCCGGTGCCGAGCACGGTCGCGAGCAGGTCGACGGACTCCTCGGGCGACAGTACGTCCAAGGTCACGCGCGCCGCTCCCTCTCTGGCCACCAGCCCCGCGAGTGTACTTCGGCTGGTGACCAGCGCGAAGCACCCGCGCGCCCCGGGGAGCAGCGGCCTGATGTCGGCGGGCGACGCGGCGTTGTCGACGACGACCAGCACGCGCTTGCCGTCGAGAAGCGTCCGGTAGATGGATGCCCGCTGGTCCGCGTCGGCGGGGATCGCCTCCGGCGGCGCGCCGAGGGCGCGAAGGAACCCGTCGAGGGCCTCGCCCGCCGTCACCGGACGGCCGGGGCCGTGGCCGCGCATGTCCACGTAGAGGTCGCCGTCGGGGAACAGCATCCTGGACCGGTGCGCCCAGTGCAGGGCGAGCGCGGTCTTGCCGATGCCCGGCGCACCGGACACGGCGGACACCACGACGGCGCGGACGCCGTCGGCGGCCGTGGCCGCCGCCTCCGTCGTGGTGTCCGTGAGCAGGGCGTCCAATGCCCGGAGACTCGCTTCCCTGTTGACGAAGCCGGAGACGTCCAGCGGCAGTTGCCTCGGCGGCGGCAGGGTGCGGCGCCCGCCGATGCGGATACCGCCCTGGATGCTCTGAGCTTGGACGACGGTGCCGGCGTCTCCCTCGAACTCGTTCGCCGCGATCGGGTTCTCGCCGGACATCAGCCGGACGCCGACAGGAACCGGCCGCCGTACCGGGCGGCGAACTCGCGGTACCGGACGGCGCGGTTCACCGCGAGGTCCCGCCAGTAGTTCGCCTGGACGATCTTTTCGGGATCGTCGACGATCTCCGCCGCCGCGAACGCCCCGTCGTCCTCGTAGTGCATGGTGACGAGGCGGCAGGAGTCGAAGAGCCAGTAATCGTAGTGGGGCAGCCCTTCAGGCCACTCGCCCTGCCGCACCGGGATGATCCGCACGTCCTCTCCGGCCGGCACGGTGTGCTCGTAGGACCAGGCGCACTCGAACCGGACGTAGTCGGACAGCGGCTCCTCGACGATATGGACCCGGTGCATGCGCTTTCCGGCTTTCTCCGCCGGTCGCACGCTGCTTTCTATCCAGTCGGCGATTCCCGGGAATTCTCCACGCTCCTGGCCGGCGAGGAAGAGTGCGAACTCGTCCTTCTCGTAGGAGACGTCGTAGCTTTGCAGAGACTCCAGGCGGTATGCGGTGTACTGAAAGTCCTCGAAGAGCTCGTTGAATTCCTTGTCGGCGAGCGAGTGGAAGATCCGTCCCACCTAGCGCTCCTCCCGCACGGCGCGCAGCCGCTCGACAGCGCCCTCGATGACGTCCGGCGCGATCCGGACGGCGTTCTCGCCCGGCAGCACGTTGGTCAACTCGGCGAAGGTATCGTCGTCCACCGCGTGCCCCTGGACGACGAGGTCCCCGTTCTCCGCCAGATAGACCGACGGGCATCCGTTCCCACCGGAACCTTGATCTTTGTAAAGCATGACCAATTTCATGATCTGCCCTCCCTGGGAAGTCTCCTCATAGGATGCCCGCTGCCAGGTTAGCGGCGCATCCATGCCCCTGCCACACAGATGAGATAACGGCACGACCTGGTGCCGATTTACCGATGCCCCATAATCTGGCCATGCACAGCTATGTGGAAAAGTAGACACATGTGCGCGAACTCGCGGATTACGCGGAGGAGCGGTTGCCCACCCAGCGAGCTCGTCGCAAACCCAACACGCGGCGGGTGATTCAGTTCTTGCCACCCGCGGCTGCTCGGCCGTTTCCTCAAGCGCTGCACATATCGCGGCGCCCTACGGATCAGGAGGTGTTGATCGGCGGCTCGAGGCGGCTGAGGCGGGCTGGGTCGGCGTAGATGTCCAGTTCGGCGATCTTGTCGTTGACGACGGTGAAGGCCATGACGGCGATCGGTTCGTCTTCGGTGGCTACGACCAGGCCGGCGGTGCCGTTGATCAGGGCTGGGCGGGCGAACTCCGCGCGGAAGGAGAAGGCGATCGCGCGCTGGGCGATCTCCCGGGCGCCGCGGAGGTGCAAGAGCTCCCCCTCGGCCTCGGCGCGCAGGACGATGTCCGGGGCGAGGGTCGCGACGAGAGCCTCCAGGTCGCCGTTCTTGGACGCCGTCAGGAAGGCGTCCACGACGGCGCGTTGGCGGCTCATGTCCGGGTCCGGGACGGGGGCCGAGCGCACGCGGCGGCGGGCCCGGCTGGCGAGTTGGCGGGTCGCCGTCGGGCTCCGGTCGAGGATGCGGGCGATCTCGTCGAACGGCATCTGGAACAGGTCGTGCAGGACGAAGGCCAGGCGCTCGGCGGGTGTAAGGGTGTCCAGGACGACGAGCATCGCGACCCCGACTGCGTCGGCGAGCAGCGCCTGTTCTTCGGGGTTCGAGCCGTCCTGGCTGATCAGCGGCTCGGGTAGGCGCTCGTCAAGCGGGTCTTCGCGGCGGGACGTCCGGGTCCGCAACATGTCTATGCAGATGTGGGCGACGATCGTCGTCAGCCACCCGTTGAGGTTCTCGATGCGGTCGACGTTCGTTCTGGACAGGCGCAGCCACGCCTCCTGGACGGCATCGTGCGCCTCGGTGGGCGAGCCGAGCATCCGGTACGCGAGCGCGGCCAGGCGCGGGCGATTGGCCTCGAACCGTTCCGCGAGCTGCTCGTCGTCCACGGTCACATCCTCCCCCAGGGTTCCGTCGTGTCTATGACGGACTGCTCGGGGCAAATGTGACTGCATCGGGAGGAGACATGACTGCTTTCATGAACACCATCGAGATCAACCGGCCGGCGGACGAGGTGTTCGCCTATGTGGTCGATCCGGCGAAGTTCCCTGAGTGGCAGCGTGACGTGACGAATGTGGACGTCCACGGGGACGAGGTCGGGTCGCGCTTCACCACCGTCCGGAAGATCGGCGGTACGGAGAGGACCATGACGCAGGAGATCATCGAGAGCGAGCCGCCGCGCACGTGGGCGGCCCGGGGCGTGGACGGGCCGATCCGTCCGAACGCGTCCGTCGACATCGAACCGATCGCAGCCGACCGGTGCCGGGTGACCTTCGGACTCGACTTCGACGGACGCGGGATCGCCGCGGCCGCGGTGCCGCTGGTCCGCCGCATGGCCGCGAAGGTCGCACCCGCGAGCCACCAGCGGCTGAAGGAGCTGCTTGAGGGCGACCAGTAGGTCACTTCGCCTCGGACGAGCCGCTGCGCCTCTCCCCGCGGCCATCCATCGCCCCTTTCCCCGGTGACCGACGGTTCCTAGGGTTGGGACGGAGGTGGGTGTGGGTGTTGACGCCTGAGCAGGTGCGGCGGCTTTCGGCCGAGCAGCGCACCGAATTGCTGCGGACGCTCATCGCGGCAGAAGACCTCGACCCGCTGGAGGACCCCCGGAACCGGCGGCGGCGCGGGCTGGCACTCGTCCTGCTGGTCGCCTGCTGCGTCTGGCTCATCCCCTGGACGGTCGTGCTCGCATTTCACGCTGCCGCAGCACTTCACCGCCGGGCAGTGGGCGGTCGCCTGGATCGGTTTCGACGTCGGATTGACGCTGGCGATCGCCGCCACCGCTTTCGCCATCTGGAAGCGGCTGCAGATCGCCATTTTCGGGCAGATCGTCGCCGGGACGCTCCTCATCTGCGACGCCTGGTTCGACGTCTGGCTCTCCTGGGGATCGGGAGAGTTCCCGCTGAGCCTCATCACAGCGCTGCTCGGAGAGCTGCCATTGGCCGCACTGCTCTTCTTCGGGGCCCGGCAACTCGTGCTGCTGACCGTCCATGCCCTCTGGGTGCGCGAGGGGCGGATCGGCCCCGAGCCGAGGCTTCGGCAGGTGCGGCTCTTCGCCGCCGACCGGCACCAGCCCGCGCGACGTCGATAAGGCCATCCCCAGCCGTCGGGCTGTATCGCACCGCTATCGGACACGGCGGGTGAGGGACGCGGGGGTGAGGTGGCGGACCAGGGTCTCCAAGGCTGTCCGTACTTCGGCCAGGGCGGTGTCGTCGGGCAGCATCTCGGCGAGCACGGTGTCGATGGAGGCGGAGCGCGCTGCCTCGACGCGATCTGACATCTGGGGGTGTACCAGGGAGCGGCGGCGGTCGCGCGGGTCGGGTTCGGTGACGACCGCGCCCGCTTCGCGCAGCCGGGCGACTGCTGCCGAGACGGCGCTCTGCGGCAGGCCGGTGCGGGTGGCGATCTCTCCCACCGCGCTGCCCGGGTGTTCCCGCAGGTCGCTGACCACGACCAGGACCGTGCGGGTGCTCGCGGCGTGCTCGCCGATGCCCTCGGTCGGGAGAGCCTGCTCACCGAGCTTCATCAAGGTACGGCCGAGCAGGAACAGGTCGACTCCGTTCACCCGACCGAAGATACATCAACACAGATGCATCAGTCTTGATGTATCAACTCTGATGCTTTATCGTCGATCACGGACGAAACGAACCTCCCACGAAGGACCGTGACATGAGCGAGCTGCGCGTTCCCGGCGCCACCCTGCACTACCAGGTACGCGGAGCCGGCCCGATGCTGTTGATCTCCCAGAGCGGCGAGGGCGACGCCGACCGCACCGCCGACCTGGTGGAGCACCTCGCCGCCGACTTCACCGTGGTGACCTACGACCGGCGCGGTCTGTCCCGGAGCACGCTCGACGACCCGGCGTGCGGTGCGACGATGGCCGAACACGCCGACGACGTGCACCGCCTGCTCACCCAGCTCACCGACCAGCCCGTCCAGATGCTCGGCTGCAGCCTGGGCGCGGTCATCGGGCTGCACGTAGCGGTGCGGCACCCGAACCAGATCGGCACGCTCGTCGCCCACGAGCCGGTCGCGCCACGCCTGCTCCCCGACGACCAGCGAGTACGGCACCAGCGCGAACTGGCCGACGTCCAAGAGCTTTACGCCCGTGAGGGCCTGGGCGCCGCATTCAAGGTCATCGCCGACATCCTCGGCATCGACCCGGCCGACCCGGACGCCGAGCCCGGCCTCACCCCGCAGCCGATGACGCGGGACCGGGTCGCCAACTTCGACTACTTCATCCGGCACGACTTCTCGGCCGTCATCACCGACGACCCGCCGGTCACCGGCCTCGCCCACGCCAAGACCCGGATTCTCCCGGCCGCCGGGACGACGACCCCGCACCACGTCTTCGACCACCAGTGCGCCGAGGCGCTGGCCGCCCTGCTCGGCACCGAGATCGTTCGCTTCCCCGGCGGCCACAACGGCAACACCGCACACCCTCGCGGCTACGCCACCCTGCTCAGGCAGATCTTCCAGGTCTGACAACCACATCCCCCGCAGCAGTACAGACCGTCGACGCCCCTTCGGTCAGGTCAAGTCCAGCGGCCTGAAGCTGGTCGAGGAGGTGCCGCAGTTCGAGGGCTGCTCGTAATGTCACTCCCCCTCCCTACAGTGGACGCGTGGCTGAAGACCGGGTTGCTTGGGACGAGCTCTTGGCGGCGGGCCTCCTGCACGGGGTGCGGGAGGCGCACCGCGAGGCGACGCGCGCCCTGTTCAACGGATTGAGCCGTGAGGCGGGCTTCAAGGAGCGGACCTACGGCGTCGGCGCGTTCGAAACGCTGGCGCACCACCTCGACCGCGTTCTCGGCCGGGGCGAGATGGCGAAGCAGGTCGTCCGGGACGATCTGAACGGCTCGCCCGGCTGGCGCTACGGGCGTTATCGCGTCCTGCTCAAGCGGCACGAGTTCGGCAACGTCCGGGGCATCCGGTGGGACCGGGCCAGCCCCACCAAGCAGGCCGTCGCCCGCCAGGGATACGTGGACGACCCGCAACTGACGCTGCCGCTCGGCCTGGAGGCTCACGACACGCCCGGCGTCGTGACCTTGGTCCTCGCGCACAGCGCCACCGAGGACCCCCTCGAAATGGAGCTCTTCCTGGGCCGTCCCCGATGGAACGCGGACGGCGGCACCGCCTGGCACTGGGTGAAGCAGCTGGACGACACCATCGGGCCCGATCCACGTCGTAAGCTCGTCGAGCGGACGATGCCGCTCTGGGACGACAAGGAAGACGACGTCCCCATGCGGCTCCGCGGGGAGACGAAGACGGCCTAGCAAAGGGTGGCGCAGGGTGCTGTTCGACTGCGAGCGGCTGACGCTGGCCCGGCGGCTCAGAGGCTTGCGGAAGAACCAGCTCGCGGACGCCGTCGGGACGACGCCGAAGGCGATCGGACGGTACGAGGCGGGCGTCCAGCCCCCGGACGAGCTGACGCTGAAACGGCTCGCCATCGCGCTCGGCGTCCCCGTCGAGTTCTTCCAGGCCGGCCGCAGCTCCGTCTCCATGGACGGCGCCCATTTCCGGTCGCTCAGGTCGACCAGCCAGATCGAGCGCGACCAGGCGCTCGCCTACGGACGCATCGCCACCGACGTCGTCGCCGCCCTCGAAGACCTCGTCGACTTCCCCGAAGTCGACCTGCCCGAATATCCGGTGTCGCCGGACGAGATCGCCGGGCCCGGCCCCATCGAAGCCGCCCGGCTGACCCGGAAGTCGCTGCTGGCGCAGGCGGGCCCGGTGCCGCACGTCGTCCGGCTCCTCGAACAGCACGGCGTGATCGTCCTCGTCCTGCCGCGGGCGGCGGAGCGGGTCGACGCGTTCAGCGTGGGCGTCCACCCGAGGCCGATGGTCTTCTTCAACCCGGCCAAGGGCGACTACTGGCGCAACAGGTTCGACGCGGCCCACGAACTGGGGCATCTGGTCATGCACGCGGACGCCGAACCCGGCGAGAAGGTCGTCGAAGACCAGGCGCACCGCTTCGCGGCCGAATTCCTCATGCCCGAGCAGGACATCGCCGCCGAACTCCCCGGCGCCCCCGACTGGGACCGCCTCGCCCACCTCAAAACGACCTGGGGCGTCAGCCTGGCGGCGCTCCTCTACCGGGCCCGCACCCTCGGCATCATGAAGGAGACCGCGTACCGGAACGCGATGAGCGCCATGAGCTCGCGCGGCTGGCGCCGCCACGAACCGGGCCAGGGGAAGCCCTTGGAGCAGCCCACGATGCTGACCCGCGCCATCGAGATCGTCGCCCAGGCCGGCACCGACCGCGACGGCGTCGCCGACCGCGCCCGCGTCCCCCGCGCCGACCTGGACCTCCTCGTCCCCCCGCGCTAACCCCGCCCCCGGCCCGAAGACCACCCTCGCCCGCCGGCGGCGACGTCCCAACAGCGACCTACGCCGGGATCAGGCCGAGCTGTTTCATCTGTGCAAGGGTGTCGACGATCCCCCACGTCTCAGCGATCCGGCCGTCCACAAAACGGACGATCATGATCTCCTTGTACGTGATGAACCTGCCGGTCGGCGGGACGCCCATGTACTCGCCCTGGTGGGTCCCGGTCACCGTGTTCCTGAAGACGAGTTTGTCGCCTTCGGCGATCACGTCCTCGACCTCGATGTGAAGGTCGGGGAACGCGCGGAGGAGCATCGCGACCACCTGCTTGAGCGCATCCCCGCCCGTCGCCCCGATCGGCAACGGCGTCCGGATCAGCACGTCCGGCTGGACGACCTCGTCGATCACCTTCCGGAAGACCTCCACGTCACCGCTGCTCTGGGCCTCCTGCAAACGGCCGAACGCCGCCTTGTTGCGCGCTATCTGATCTGCTGACATGTCCCTGTCCAAGGTCAACTCGCCTTCGCCGGCCCGGCGGACACCCGCCGGGCGGTAGCTCATCGTGCAGGAGGTGGCTCCCCGGCCACCGGTGGTTCAGAATCCGATGGCCTCGCGGAGCAGCAGGACCGTGCCGCGCCCGGGACGGATTTCGGCGTTGAGGACGAGGAGCCGGTTGACGGCGCTGGGCGACCCGTAGGCCGCTTCGGTGCGGACGCTCTCCAGCGGAAGGCAGTGGTCCTCGACGCGACGCAGTGCGGCGCTCAGATCGGGGACCACCTTCTGCGCCCCTACGATCCAGATCGCGCGGGCGGCACCGCCTGCATAGCCCGGCAGCTGGCTTCCGCTCCCCGAGGCGATCACGAGGGAACCGGTCTCGGTGACCGCCTGCACGCTGCCCACGATGACGTCGGGGACAGCGCTCAGCCGCCGGATATCGTCGCCCTGCGTGGCCCGGTCCATGGCCAGGACGCGTGGCCTGATGGCCCGGTACCGTCCGCCGGCGTTGATGTCCTCGTCGATCCCGGACAGGCGGAGGGTCTCGCTGGCCCCGGTGAACACCTCGGCACCCTCGGGGATCAGATCCTTGATGCGGGTACGCGCGGACGCCACGTCGTTGAGGACTTCCACGGTGAAGCCATGCGCGACCAGCGCGGCGGCCGCCCGCTCCAGGCGCCGCGCCGGGGCCGGGTCGGCGAACACGGTGTCGTGCAATGAAGTGGTCATGATGTCGCTGAGCTCCCTGTTCGCTGGATGATGGGCTCGTCTCAGCAGTCCGACAACACGGCCCCCGGGAATGTGAGGCCGGCACGGCGCCTCACATTCCGGTGCGCTGTCTTGTCGAACCGGTGAAGGCGGAAGCGATCGAGGGGAGGCGACGGCACCATGACCACCCGATCCGGGCCGGACGCGGTCGACTCGGGCGGCGGCGGCCGACCCGACGCGGGCCTGGACGCGATCATGAGCGAGCGGCGCCAGCTGATCAATCTGGCGTACCGGCTGCTGGGTTCCCTGGTCGAGGCCGAGGACGCCGTCCAGGAGACCTACACCCGCTGGTACGCCATGTCACGTCAGCAGCAGGACGCCATCGCGTCCCCCGGCGCCTGGCTGACGACGGTCGCCAGCCGCATCTGCCTCAACGTGCTCAGGTCGGCGCGGGCCCGGCGGGAGACCTACGTCGGCGAATGGATCCCCGAGCCGCTCCCCGGAAGCACGGAGTGGACCAGCGGACGCCCGGGCGGCACCGCCGCCGACCCCGCAGACCCCGCCGACCGGGTCACGCTGGACGAGTCGGTCAACCTGGCCTTCATGATCGTGCTCGAATCGATGACCCCGGCCGAACGCGTCGCGTTCATCCTGCACGACGTCTTCTGCCACTCCTTCGCCGAGGTGGGCGAGATCGTCGGCCGTTCCCCGGCCGCATGCCGCCAACTGGCCTCCTCGGCCCGCCGCCGCATCCGGGCCGCACACCCCTCCGCGGTCCCTCCCGCCCAGCGCGCCGACATCGTCCGCGACTTCAAGCAGGCATGGGAGGCCAAGGACATCGATGCCCTCCTCGCGCTCCTCGACCCCGACGCCACGGCCATCGCCGACGGCGGCGGGCTCGCCTTGACCTTCCTGGACCCCATCGAAGGCGCCGAGTCGATCGCACGCGCCTGGATCGACCTCGCCGGGCGGCGGCCCGACAACATGATGGTGCTGGAGCGCACGGTCAACGGCCAGCCCGGTCTGGTGGCCCAGGAGGACGGCGTCACCGTGACGGTGTTCGCCTTCGACATCGCCGACGACCAGATCAAGCACATCTGGGTCATGCGCAACCCCGAGAAACTCCGCCCCTGGACGACGACCTGACCACCCGCCACAGTGGCCCGGGGAGCATCGGGGCGGTCGGGGCGGTTGCGTCCGGGCGGTGTGTGTATCGACCATTTTTCCTTGTCAGCGGGCACCTTGGAGTTACATATCTCTGTCCGGAGGTTTCCTGCGCGTCCGTGATCCGCTGTGAGACCCTCCGAGGGTCGTCGGGGACGTACGGGACGCTGGAGATCTTGTGCTGGACAATCGGCAGGCAGGTCCGACCGCGTTGCGCATGCAGATCGGGGCCCGGCTCCGGCGGATGCGCGAGGACCAGGGCATCGGACGGGCGGAGGCGGGCGACGCGATCCGCTCCTCGGCGTCCAAGATGAGCCGGCTCGAACTGGGGCGGCACGGCTTCAAGGCCCGGGACGTCCTCGACCTGCTCGACCTCTACGGCGTCCGCGACGAGGACGAGCGCGCGAGCTTCCTGGAACTCGTCCGGGAGGCGAAGAAGCCCGGCTGGTGGCAGAGCTACGGCGACGTCGTGCCGAGCTGGTTCGAGCAGTACCTCGGGCTGGAGCAGTCGGCGACGACGATCCGCAGCTACGAGGTCCAGTACATCCCCGGCCTGTTACAGACGCGCGACTACGCGCGGGCCGTCATCGGGCTCGAACACCATGACGCCCCGTACGACGGGCTCGAACGGCGGCTCACCGTCCGGATGACCAGGCAGCGCATCCTGCACCGGCCGGTCGGCCCGGCGACGCTGTGGGCGGTCATCGACGAGGCGGCGCTGCGCCGGCCGTTCGGCGGGCCGGAGACGATGCGCACCCAGATCGAGCACCTCATCGCCGTGTCGGAGGGCATGCCGAACGTGCGGCTACAGGTCCTGCCGTTCTCCGCCGGCGGGCATCTCGCGCTCGGCGGGCCGATCACGGTCGTCCGGTTCGCCGAGCACGACCTGGACGACCTCATCTACCTGGAGCAGCTCACCGGCGCCCGCTACCCCGAGGGGACCGAGGCCGCCCGCTACCAGAAGATCATGGACCTGCTCGCGATCCGCGCCGCCCGCCCCGCCCGCACCACCGCCTTCCTCAAGGACCTCCTCAACGACTACTGACCCCGGCCCAGCCCGCCCCAGCGCGTCCCGACCCGGCCCGACACGACACGGCCCGACTCGGCCCGTCCCGACTCGGCCGGGCTCGCGCGGGACCGGCTCGTCGTAGGAAGGCCGGGGTCAGTAGGAACGCGGCCGCGCCGATCGGCATCGCCGCGCCCGCCAGCGCCACCAGGCCCGGCACGGCGGACTGCGCGACGCCCCACGACGACCCGAAGAACGCGAACCAGCGGGGCCGCTCCGCCTCCGGCGCGAAGTCGGCGATCATCGCCTGCCAGCGCCCCATCAGGACGCTGTCGGCGACCGCCCAGGCCAGGTACGCCCCGACCGTCAGCGGGACGGCCCGGCCGACGGCCAGCACCAGCGCGAGCACTCCGAGGACGCCGCACCCGACGGCGAGGACGGGCTCGTGCGCGAACCCGTTCAGACGGCGGCGCCCCAGGCGTCCGGTCACGGGTGCGAGCAGCGCGGCGACGGTCAGCGTCAGCCCGGGAAGCCACGCGGGCGCGCCGCGCTGGAGCAGCACGAGCGGCATGAACATCAGCACGGCCAGATAGCCGCACGCGAACGCCGTGCCTGCAATGGTTAGCCGGAGCAACCGCCGGGACGGACGCCATGGGGCGGCCGGCGTCCGCTTCGCCGAGGGTTCCCGTTCCAGGAACGCCAGCGCCACGGCGGCCGCCAGCAGGCAGGTCGTCCCGTCCACGACCGCGAGCCAGCGCGCACCCAGCGGCAGCAGGACGGCGGCGAGCAGGCCGCCGAGCGCTCCGGCGGCGACCAGGGACGTTCCGAGCAGCCCGTAGATGTCGCCGCGCAGCCCGTCGACCCTGGCCAGTGCCTCCTGCGTCGCGGGCTCCTGGATCTCGAAGGCCAGGCCGACCAGTGCGACCGCGGCCAGCACCTGCCCGCTCCCCTGCGCGGCGGCCAGGAGCAGCAGGGCCGCGCCCGTCGACGCCAGGCCGAGGACGACGAGCGTCCGCGGCGCGAACCTGTCGAGGAGCACGCCGCCGAGCCAGCGGGAGACCAGCGCGGCGACCCCGAAGACGGCCAGCGCCGCCGCCGCTAGGTCGGCGCCCGCCAGCACGGCGAGGAACGCCATCACGTACGCGCCGAGCTGGTTGATCACTCGGACGCACACGAGCGCCTTCACCGGACGCGGCAGATCTCCCATCACGAAGCGGAGGCTACGATCCGCCACCGACAGAACACGCTCCCACACCATGATCGAACACATGTTTGAGCGAAAACGGTACAGTGGGCGGCATGTTCCAAGGCTCGCTACTGGACTTCACGGACGAGTCCGGCCCGCGTCCGCCGGCGTCGGCGCGCCGTACGCGGCTGGCCCACGGCGCCTGGGTGGACGTCCTGCCCGGCTGGATCCCCGGCGCGGACGCGCTGTTCGAACGGCTGCTCACGTCCGTCCCATGGCGCGCGGAACGGCGACGCATGTACGAGCGGGTCGTGGACGTCCCCCGCCTACTGGCGTTCTACGACGAGAGCACGCCGCTCCCCGATCCCGTCCTGGACGAGGCGAAGGCGGCGCTCGACGACCACTACGCCGACGAACTCGGTGAGCCGTTCCGTACCGCCGGCCTCTGCCTGTACCGGGACGGCCGCGACAGTGTGGCGTGGCACGGCGACACCATCGGACGCGGTGCCACGCACGACACGATGGTCGCGATCCTGTCCGTCGGGACGCCGCGAAGCCTGCTGCTGCGTCCCCGGGGCGGCGGCCGGACGATCCGCCACGAGCTGGGGCACGGCGACCTCATCGTGATGGGCGGGAGCTGCCAGCGGACATGGGAGCACGCCATCCCGAAGAGCGCCCGCGTCACCGGCCCCCGCATCAGCATCCAGTTCCGCCCCCGCGGCGTACGCTGACCCACTGAACGCAGGGCTCGTGATCTTTCCGAGGAGGATCGCCATGACGGTCACGCTCGTTTGGGCCGCAACCCGCGCCGGTGCCTTCGCATGATCTCCCTCGACGCGATCACCGCCGCGACGCGGGCACTCCTGGCGACCGCGTCCGGGCTCGGCGACGCCGACGTCCGCGGCCCGTCCCTGCTTCCGGGCTGGACGCGCGGACACGTCCTCACCCACGTCGCCCGCAACGCCGACGGCGGCACGCGCCTGCTCACCTGGGCGCGCACCGGCATCGAGTCCTACGAGTACCCGAGCCTGGACGCCCGCGCCGCCGAGATCGAGGAGGGCGCGAACCGCCCCGCCGACGTGCTCCTCGATGACGTCCGCCGATCCGCCGACCGGTTCGCCGAAGCCTTCGCCCTCATGCCGGACCAGGCATGGGACCGGACCGTCCAATGGACGACCGGCGCCCGCCACCCCGCCGCCCGCGCCGCCGACTCGCGCCTCACCGAGGTGCTCATCCACCACGTCGATCTGGACGCCGGTTTCACCCCCGGCGACTGGCCCGCCGACTTCACCAGCCGCATGCTGGCCGGCGTCACGGCATCCTTCGCCCGCCGCGACGACGGCCCGGTTCTCCGCCTGCACGCCACCGACACCGGCGAAGACCACGGCACCGGCGACCACCTGGTGACCGGCCCCGCCGCGTCCCTCCTGGCCTGGCTCCTGGGCCGCTCCCCCGCCACCGGCCTGACCGGCGCCGCGCACCTCACGATCCCTTTCCTGTACTAGCCCGTCCCGTCTTCCACTTCAGGAGGCTGGCAGGGCGGACGTCGGAGGGGCGCCGGGCGGGCGTCTGGCGCGATTTTGTCAAAGATCGCTGGTAAAGGCGTCGACGGGCCACAATGGTCGACAATTATTGAGAGTGGCGCGGAAAATGAGTCACGAGACTCAAACCAGATCCAGGTCGCCGTCCCGGACGGCGTCCACCAACGCATTCCACTGCATGTGGCCGAGGGCGATGACACCGGCGGAGTGGTCGCGCGAGTCGCGGACCAGCACCGAGGCGTCCAGTGCCGCCACCTCCACGCAGTTGGTTTCACTGGCGCTCGCACTGCTCTTCCGCCAGTTCAGCACGTCTCCCCGAGTCGACCGGTAGACCATCCAGCAACCTCCGTCCATTGCCGGCGGGTGCCGTCTCGCCAACCGATCGGGCGAGAACACCCGCCGGACGAGCACCGAGCAGGGGCACAGCAAACCACGACCTTGTGGATAATTTCCCAATCACGAGTGTAAACGGTTCTAGTTATCCCGCCTACAAGGGAACACAAGATCACGCTGCGTGCTATGACGGCCACTCGCCTTGTCGGATGTCCGCTGCGGCCTTCACCTCCGGTCGGGTCGAGTTGCGGTTCCTGAGTCAGGCCGTGTCTCCGGAGTCGGGCATGGTTCCGGAGTCAGGCCATGAGGTCTTCGGCGGCCTGCCGCATCAGGTCAATGGACTGATCGGCCGGCAGCGCCTGTTCCAGCAGGAGTTCGAAGGTGTCGCGGTATTCGATGATCGTGTCGTCCTCGCCGCTGATCATCACGCTCGCGCCCGACCGCCCCTCCAGATAGAGGACGTCGTCGAGGTCGCCGTCGAACTCCAGGATGCTGAACGGCCCCTCCATGCCGAGGTGCGCCCCCGTGTTGAACGGGATGACCCGCACCGTCAGGAAGTCGTCGCGCTCGGCGGCGTCGGCGACGTGGTTGAGCTGGGCGGGCATGATCGCGGGGTCGGTCCTGATGCCGACATGCCGGCGGATGACGGCCTCGTCGATGATGTAGTGCTGGCGGGGCGGGTTCTCCCGCTTGGCTAGTTCCTGCTGCCGCTGAATGCGCAGCTTCGCCGCGAGCACCCGCGCCGTTTCGGACGCCTTGCCGGTCGACAGGACCTCGGCGTACTCGGGCGTCTGGATGAGCCCGGGGACCGCCGCCCCATGGAACTGCCGGATGAAGGCCGCGCCCGCCGAGTACCCGACGTAGTTGAGAAAGCTGGGGTCGAGCTCACCGCGGTAGACGTTCCACCAGGCGGGTTCGCGCGCGCCGCGGGCCAGTGCCTGCAGCCGCTCCTGGCGCCCCTCCGAGGTGACGTCGTACACCGCGAGGAGGGCCTGCAGGTCGGTCCGGGTGATGGCGTTCTTACCGCCCTCGACCCGGATCAGCTTCGACGGGGACCACTCGAGCTGCCGCGCCACCTGCTCCTGCGTCAGTTTCTTCTGTTTGCGGAGCCGGACGAGCTCCGCTCGCAGCAGCGCACTCTGGACTATCGGCCCCTGGTCACTGGACATCGCGATCGCTCACTCTAAGTAGTTGGTGCCAGCAACCTGGATGCTACATGGCAAACGGGGACCTGACATCCCGCTTGCCACCACAGCGCTACATCTCTTGGTCATACGATCTTCGCTCCACGCGCCAGACCCCGTCATATCGCCCAAAACGCGCGTCGGAAGCTGCCAGACTGCTGCACACCGGTTGACTATGTTGTAATGTGCTAGGTAGCAGAATAACAGACGACGACTTGCAACGGGACGCCGCGCCACATCGAGGTGGTCGGCAGCCTGACGCAGGGTGAGGGCCCGGACGGGGAAGCGCGTCATCCCGGACGGGCGCTCGCGACCGGCGCGCACACACGCGGGCCACGGGGTAACGGGCACGCCGGCGACGCCGGTGCGGGCAGCACGAACGGGACGCGCACCGAACGGGGAGGTCAGCCACACCACGAGACTTCGGCACCGCCGGCGGGAACGACCGGCGACCGGCCATGAAAAACAGAGTCGCCCGCCGCTTTCAGCCGATCACCGGTTTGGCAGCCACGACGATCGACGGAAGGCGGAGAGCGACTCCCGAGCCGCACGAAAGCGCGCCGGCGGGTCTGCGCAGATACCCTGCGGAAACGCAGAAAGATCCAGGCTGACCTGCCAAAACGATTTCTGCGGACTCACCCAGTCTAACCGCGATCACGCGGAACGGGCTATAGGTGATGCGACTTCGGCCGCCGTGACCGATGCCGGGCGATCCCGGGCACCGGCGCACGGAAGCCGAATGCGCGCTTCGAGGCATGGGGTCCCTGACATGTCAAGACAGCAAGTTCATCCCCCGACCGTTGACGTCCACCCCACGAGTTCTTCCAGCCCCACGAGTTCCCTTCGGCCGGCCGCCGGGGCGGTGTTCGGATGAGCGGACACGACCACCGGCATGACCCGGACCAGATCGTCCGCCCGGACGCGTCCTCCACCGGTTCCGGGAGCGGGCGCGGCCTGTCTTCGACCCAGAACACCGACCTGGTGAGCATGGCGGCCGTCGGCGACCCGGCGCCCGCGCAGGCCGCTCCGCCCCCGGCGCCTCCGGCGTCTCCGGCGTCCGGCCGGGCGGGCGGATCGTCCCAGCGGCCCGGGTTCTGGCTCTCCCTCACCACCATCGAGCAGGCGTGGTTCCTCGCTACCGCGCAGGAGGTCGTCTACCCGGCCGGCGCGGTGCTCTGGCGGGAGGGCCAGGCCGCCGACCACACCATCGTGATCAAGCATGGCTCGGTGCGGGTCTGCATGGAGCGGGACGGGTACGAGCGGATCATCGCCTTCCGCGGCCCCGGCGACATCATCGGCGAGCGCGCCGCGCTGCTGCTCCGGCAGCGCTCGGCGACCATCGTCGCGATGGAGACGCTGCACGCACTGCGCCTGACCACGCAGCAGTTCGTCACCTACCTCAGCAACCACCCGCGCGTGATCGCCGTCATGGAACGCGAGATGTACTACCGGCTCACCGAGCAGTCGGGGGCCCTGCGGGACGAGACGGGGCAGTACACGGCACCGCACGCGCCGCACGCACCGGGGCCGGCCGCCCGGTACGGCTCACCTCAGACCTGTACGACGGTGCACATACCGCTACCGCCGGTCTGGCCGCACGACCCGCACGGAGTCCCGGCCCCGTCCGGGCCGCCCGGCCCCTACGCCGCGGCTGACCATTACAGGCCACCTCCGGGCCCGCACGCGGCGCCCAACCCGTCCATGACGACCGACCCGCACGCGACGGCGGACCCGTACGCGACGGCGCCTGACCCTTATGCGACGTCGCCTGACCTCTATGTGACGACCGTCCCTTACCTAGCGCCGGACCCGTACGCGACGACGGGTCCATACGCGACGGACGGCTCGTACGCGCCGGTCGGCCCGTACATGGCGGCCGACCCGTACGCGGTGCCGGTCGCCGACTCGTATCGTGCGGTCCGGCCCCATAGCGCCGGCCGACGGCACCCCGCGGCCGAGTCGCCTGCCGATCGGTGGGCCCACGTGGAGGCGGCGGCCGGCGTGTCCCGGCCGCCGGGCCCGGCGGCCGACGTCCAGGTCCCGTCCCACGGGCAGCCCACCCGGCCCATGACGATCAGGCCCTCCGCCCCCGCCGGTCCGGCGTGGGCGGGTCCGAACTGCACCATCGTGTACACCGACATCGCCGGCTTCAGCTCGCGCGTCCGCGACGAGGACGACCGGCTCGAGGTGCGGCGCGCCATGTACACCGCCCTGCGGGAGTCCTTCGAGGATTCGAGGGTGCCGTGGGACGCCTGCCACAGCGAGGACCGCGGCGACGGCGCACTCATCGTCGTCCCGTCCGGGATACCGACCGCCGCCGTCGTCGACCCCATGATCGCCGCGCTCGGGATGCGGCTGCGGCGCCACAACCACCGGTCGAGCGAGGCGGTCCGCATCCAGCTCAGGGTCGCGCTGGACGTCGGGCCCGTGCTGCCCGATCCGCCCGGCGTGTCCGGCTGGACGATCATCAACGCGGCCCGGCTCCTCGACGCCGCCCCGTTCAAGGAAAGGCTCGCCGCGACGGGCGCCGACCTCGGTGTCATCGCGTCGAGGTTCGTCTACGACTCCGTCATCGCCCACAGCCCCGGCTACGTGAACGCCGCCGAGTACGAGCCCATCGGCTGCAGGGTGAAGGAAACGGACATCGAAGGCTGGATCCACCTGCGCGGCCTGCCCGCCCGATCCGCCCTCTGACCGCACGAAGCCGCTCCCGGCCCGTCCCCGCGCGGGCCCCTCACACCTTGTCGGACACCCCGCGCGCACCGATGCCGCGGGGTTTTCCACGTCCCCGCACCCCGCGCCGCACGCCGCGCCCGGCCCCGGCCGTCCCGCGCCCCGCCCCGGCCGCCCCGCGTCCGGCCTCTCAGGAACCCTGGCCGGTGCGGTCTGGAACGTTCCGGGGAACGCACAGGACGAAACGGGCACCGCGCTCGCTGTCCTCGATCGTGAGGGTCCCGCCGTGCATCCGCGCGATCTCGCGCGCGATGGGGAGGCCGAGGCCGGTGCCGGCCGGGTCGCGCGCCTTGCTGGCATCGAGCCGGGCGAACCGCTGGAAGACCATGTCGCGGTGCTCCCTGGCGATGCCCGCCCCATCGTCCTGCACCTCCAGGACGGCCTGGCCGTCGCTGCGCCGGACCGTGACGTCGACCTGCGACTCGGCGTGCCGCTCGGCGTTGTCCAGCAGGTTCGTGAAGAGCCGGACGAGCCGGAGCCGGTCGCCGCGGATCGTGACGCCCTCCTGGAGGTGCGGGACGATCCGCTTCGTCCGGTCCGACCGCGCCACCTCGATCGTGACGAGGGCACCGAGGTCGATCATCTCGATGTCCTTCCAGGCGGCGGCGTCCAGGCGGGCCAGTTGCAGCAGGTCCGTGACGATCGCCTGCAGCCGCTCCAGGCTCTGCAGGACGGCCCGCGCCGTGCGCGGCCAGTCGACGTCGTCCGGGTAGAGGAGCGCCTCCTCGATCTGCGTGCGCGCGGCGGCGATCGGGCTGCGCAGGTCGTGGGACGCGTCGGAGGTGAAGCTGCGCTGCCGCTCCAGGGCGCTGTCGAGGCGGTCGAGGGTCGCGTTCGCGGCCTCGGCGAGCCGCCGGATCTCGTCCCGGTTCTCCGGGACCGTGACCCGGCGGCCCGACTGCAGCGCGGTGATCTCCGCCAGTTCGCGCCGGATCGCGTCCACCGGGGCGAGGGTCTGGTCGACCGTCCCCCAGGCGCGCAGGCAGGCCAGCAGGGTCACCAGCAGCGAGACGCTGACCAGGAGCATGGTCAGGCCGGGGCTGACGTACCAGGGGACGGTGGGCGCCGCGGCGTAGACGATCCAGTCCCCGCCCGGTTGGTAGACGCGGAACCCGATCACCCACGCGCAGCCGTGCAGATCCGCCGAGGAGCACACGTCCCGGGTCGCGTACACCTGGGCCTGCGACGGGTGGAAGTGGGCGATCGGCGGGCCGTCCAGGGCCGGGCCCGGGGTGCCCGCGATCACCGTCCGGTTCTCGTCCATGACCTGGACGACCACGTCGCCCGGCGCGTCGAGATTGCCCCGCACCGGACCGCGGCGCATCTCGTAGCTGATCCGCAGTGCCGCGGCCGTCGCCTGGCTGCGCTTGGAGTCGGTCTCGGAGCCGCGCACCTCCACGAGGATCAGGATGGCGACGATGACGCAGATGATGGCGGTGACCATTCCGGCCATCACGGTCATCCGCACCCGTATGGACCATGTGCGCCGTCCGTACACCCGACCTCCCGCAGGTAGAGGTATTCACCGCCCAGACCGGAATCAGTCCTCTGAACTGCAGCAACGCACCCAAGAAGGTCCAAAGAAATAGTTGCCGACGCTGTGGCCCCACCCTCCGGCCCCGTCCGCTGGACGGCGCGGGCCGGTCATGGCGGACGGTGCGGGCCGCTTCAGGCGGGCGCGACTCGGGTCCGGCGGGGTGGATGGCGCGGGTCGGCCGCAGCAGAAGCCGGAGCGCTGGACGGGTGCGCGGTTAGCATGGCCGGTTATGGAGCTGCGCCAGCTGGAGTACTTCGTCGCGGTCACCGAAGAGGCGAGCTTCACCAAGGCCGCCGCGCGGCTGCACGTCGCTCAGCCGGGCGTCAGCGCACAGATCCGGCAACTGGAGCGGGAACTGGGCCAGCCGCTGCTGGACCGCTCCGGCCGGACGGTCCGGCTCACCGAGGTCGGCGCCGCCGTCCTGCCCTACGCGCGGGCGGCGCTCGCGGCCGTCGAGGGCGCGCGGCTGTCGGTGGACGAGCTGACCGGCCTCCTGCGCGGGCACGTCACCGTCGGCACCATCGACTGGATCAGGTCGCTCGACCTTCCCGGCATGATCGCCGAATTCCACCGCGACCACCCGGATGTGGAGGTCACGGTCATCCAGGAGGACGCCGACACCCTGACCGACCGGCTGCGCACCGGACGCGTCGACCTCGCGTTCCTCAGCCTCGGCGCCGAACCGCCCGAGGGCATCGCGACCAGGGTCGTCATCGAGCAGGAGGTCTACGCCGCCGTCACCCGTGATCATCCGCTGGCGCGGCGCGACACGATCACGCTGCGGGCGCTCGGCGACGAGCCGCTGATCAGCCTGCCGAAGGGCACCGGGCTGCGGGCCGTCCTGGACGCGGCCTTCGCGGACGCCGGCCTGCGCCCGCGCATCGCGTTCGAGGCCGGCGAGCCGCCCGTGCTGGCGCAGATCGCCGCGCACGGGCTCGGTGTCGCCGTGCTGCCCGAGTCCGCCGCCCGCGGCCTGCCGGACGCGCTGCACGCGATGCCGATCGTCCGGCCCCGGCTGAGCGGCCGGATCGTGCTGGCCTGGCGGGCGGACGGCCCGCGCAGCCCGGCGGCGCGGGCGTTCACGGCCCACGCCCGCCGGCTGCTCCCCTGACGCGCACCGGCCAAGGTCTTCGTGCTGCCAGGGCCGGTCGCGGCCGCGCCTCAGGCCGCCTTGGCCTGCTCGCTCCGCGACGCCTTCAGGACATGGCGCAGGACGTCCGGTTTGTTGGTGATGATCCCGTCCACGCCGAGGCTCGCGGCCTTCTCCATGTCGCCGCGGTCGTTCACCGTCCAGGTGAGGACGTCCATGCGGGACGCATGCACCTTCTTGACATAGGACGCGGTCAGGTCACCGAATGTCGGGTTGATCTGGTCGGCGTACTTCGCGAGTTTCGGCAGGTCCGCGACCTTCGGGGTGCCGAGCAGGCCCGTCGGCACCTTCGGCAGGACGGCGTGGAACCGCCGCACGGAGTGCCAGTCGAAGGACTGGACGGCGAGGCGCCGCTCCCGCGGATCATGCCGCAGCCAGGACGGCGAGTGCTTCAGCGCCGCGGCGACCCGCTTCTCGATGCCCGGGTACAGGGCCGGGCTCTTGATCTCCAGGAGCATGCCGAGCCCCTTGCCGCGCATCGTGGACAGCACCCTGCCCAGCGTCGGGACGCGCTCGCCCTTGTACTTCGCCGCGAACCACGACCCCGCGTCCAGCTTCTCGATCTCGGCGAGGGTGAAGTCGGCGACCTTCCACGGCTTGCGGTCCGGGTAGACGTCCTCCGCGTTCGTCGTCCTGGCGAGCGTGGTGTCGTGCATGATCACGAGCTTGTGGTCCTTGGTCTCCTGGACGTCCAGCTCGAACATGTCGGCGTGCTTGGCCTTGGCCAGCTTGAACGCGGCGAGCGTGTTCTCGGGCGCGTACGCGGACGCGCCGCGGTGCGCGACGTCCACGATCCGGGCGCGCAGCGCACTCCCGACACCCGGCCGCGGCGCCGGCGCCACCCCCGGCTGCTGCACCCCCGGCTCCGAAGCACCAGGCTGCGTCGAACCGGGCTGGGATACACCCGGCTGGGACGCGCCAGGCTGCGAGGCGTCGGGCTGCGAGGCGTCGGGCTGGGTCGCTCCCGGTCGTGGGTCACCAGGCCGCGGCCCGCCACCGGGCCGCGGCGCACCAGCGTCCGCCGCGCCGGGCTGCTGGCCCGACTGGTGAACCGGTTGCTGACCGGGCTGCTGGCCGGGCTGCTGCGGGGCCAGGACCGGGTCGGGCCCGGGATCGGCGGCCGCCGCCGTCGCCGGGGCCACGAGCGTCGCGGTGGCCGTGATGGCAAGGAGCGCGAGACGATTCCGTCGGTGCATCTGTCACCTTTCGGGAGCCGGAGCTGTCCGCCCCAACCCTCGGGCCGTCCGGTGACACCGGAATTACGGGCCGGCAGCAGACCGTGTACTCACAGTGACGATACGCAGCCGAACCGTCCGCACCGCGCAGGACACGGCGCTTTCGCCGGAATGGCGAGCCCCGCTACTCGGACTCTTCCGACTTGTCCGGCGTACGCGCGCTCTTGGCGGCCTTCGAGAGGATCAGCGCGCCGACCAGCAGCCTCCGGCTCCGCCGCAGCGGCCGCGGGATCCGGATCCGCCGGACGGCCCGCTCCCCTTCGAACGCGGCCTCCGGTTCACCCTCGGCCAGCGGACGCCCCGCCGCACCGAGCCGGGGCGTGCCGAGCCGTGTCGGACGGCTCCGCCCGCGCAGCGTCACCGACCGGCCGATGTCCCATTCGTCCGACTCGGCGAGATGCGCCAGGTCGAGCACGGTCGCCGAGGCCAGCACCCGTCCCGCCTCGCCCTTCGCCAGGTCGCTGAGCCGGGCCGCCTCGTTCACCGGGTCGCCGATCACCGTGTACTCGTACCGCTCCTCCGCACCGATGTAGCCGGCGACGACCGGGCCCGCGGACACGCCGATCCCCGCGTCCAGCATCGGCACCTCGGCGCGCAGCCGCACCGCGAGCTCGCGGGCGGCGCCGAGCGCGCCGCCGGCCGAGTCCTCCATCCGCGTCGGCGCCCCGAAGATCGCCAGTGCCGCGTCCCCCTCGAACTTGTTGATCCAGCCGCCGTGCCCGGCCACCACCGTCACCACGACGCCGAAGAACCGGTTGAGCAGCCCGACGACCTCGTCCGGTCCGCGCGTGTCGGCGAGCCGGGTCGACCCCGTCAGATCGACGAACAGGACGGCCACCTCGCGCGTCTCGCCGCCGAGCGTGATGTCGCCGCGCTCCAGCGCCAGGTCGGCGACGTCCTCGCCCACCTGCCGCCCGAACAGGTCGCGCAGCCGCTCGTTCTCGCGCAGGCCGGCGACCATGTGGTTGAACCCGGCCTGCAGCTGCCCGACCTCGCTCGCGTCGTAGACCGCGACCTCGGCGCCCAGGTCGCCCCGCTCGACCTGTGCCATCCCCTTCCGGACGGCCTTGATCGGATCCGCGATCGCCTGTGTCGCCATATAGGTGACATAGACCCCGGCCAGGATGGCCACGCCACCGAGCCCCAGGATCGTGATCGCGAGCTGCTCGACGTTGATGTCGGGGGCGGCGAGCGCGGCGATCGCGACGCAGATCAGCCCGAACACCGGGATCGCCGTCCCGAGCGCCCAGGCGAGCATCACCCGCGTCGTCACCCCGGGCAGCCAGAACCTCTTCGGACGTTCCGCCCCGAGCACCAGCGCCGCCGCCGGCCGCAGCAGCCGCTCCGACAGCAGGTACACGATCGTGCACGTCGTCGCCGCGCCGAGCAGGCACGTCAGGCCGGTCTTCACCGCCAGCCGCCCGGTGAACAGCACCAGATCGAGCACCGCCCAGCCCAGCGCGCCGACCGTCCACAGGGCCCCGATGAGCAGCGTCAACCGGAGCGGCCCCAGCAGGACGGCCCGCCGCTGCTCCCGACCGGGTTCTCCCCCGTCCCGGACGAACATGACGACGGGCCGCCACAGCCACAACCCCATGACCAGCGCCACCGGAGCGGCCACCACCGGATAACTGAAGAACGCCACCGCGTTCACCATGTGGACGTAGTCGCGGTCGTCCAGCGGCGGATCGGGCACGACGAACGTCGCGAACAGCAGCACGACCAGCGAACCGACCAGGTTCGCCACGCCCACCACAACCAGCAGAACCCAGCGCACACGGATCTCAAGCCTGCTGGTCACGCGCGCCTCCGGGGGGATGGAACCGCCAAAGGGAATCATCCCACGGAGGTCAGGCGCTGGTGCTCTCCACCGCCACCTTCATCTCTGCGCTCTGCGAGTTCCGCCGGACGAACGGCCACCCGACCACGATGAGCGCGACCCACGCGGCCATGACGTACAGCGCGATCCGTGTATCGGCCTGCCATGCGATCGTCACCGTGACGAACGCGAAGAACGCCAGCACGGCCCAACTGCTGTAGGGCGCCCACGGCATCCGGTACGGCGACTTGGGCAGCACACCCGCCGTAGCCCGCCGCCGGTAAATCATGTGCGCGACCAGGATCACCGTCCACACCAGCAGTGCGCCACCAGTCGAAACCGACGTGATGTACTCGAACGCCTTGTCCGGCACGATCGCGTTGACGACGACACCGATCCCCATGACGAGCGCCGAGATGACGACCGTCAGTACAGGAACCCCACGCCCGTTCAACCGTCCGAGGACCTTCGGCCCGTCACCGTTGACCCCGGCCGTCCGCAGCATCCTGGACGTCGAGTACAGCCCGCCCGCGTTGCAGGACGACAGCGCCGCGGTCAGCACCACGAAGTTGACGATGTCTCCCCCACCGGGGATGCCGATCTTGTCGAACGCCAGCACGAACGGGCTCGCCCCGCCCTTGAACGCCGTCCACGGAACCACCGCGAGGATGACCAGCAGCGACCCCAGGTAGAACAGCGCGAACCGCAGCGGCAGCGCGTTGATCGCCCGCGGGATGTTCTTCTCGGGGTCCTTGGCCTCGCTGGCCGTGACCCCCACCAGCTCGACGCCCAGGTAGGCGAACATCACCATCTGCAGCGTCATGATCGTCGCCGAGTACCCCTCAGGGAACACACCGCCGTGATCCCACAGATTCCCGACGCTCGCCGTATCCCCGGCATCACTGAACCCGAAGGCCAGCACCCCGATCCCCACGAGGATCATCATCACGATCGCCGCGATCTTGATCATCGCGAACCAGAACTCCAGCTCACCGAAGAGCTTCACCGAGATCAGGTTCACCGTGAACAGCACGAGCAGCGCCACCAGCGCCGTCTGCCACTGCTCCACGCCCGGCCACCACTTCTGGATGTACTTGCCCGCCGCGGTGAGCTCCGCCATCCCGGTCGTCACCCAGATGATCCAGTACGTCCAGGTCGTGGCGTATCCCCAGAACGGACCGAGGAACTCCCGCGCATACCCGGCGAACCCGCCCTCCGCCCGCCGGTACGTCAGCAGCTCGCCGAGCGCCCGCATGACGAAGAACAACGCCAGCCCCGCGACGGCGTACGTCAGGATCAGACTCGGCCCCGCCTTGGCGATGTTCTCCCCGGCACCGAGGAACAACCCGGTGCCGATCGTCCCCCCGATCGCCAGCATCTGGATCTGCCGCGTACCGAGCCCTCTCTGGTAGTCCTCGGCGCTCTGGTCTGGGAGCTTTGCGACCACGCCGACCTCCCTTCTCCGGCCGTCCTGGCACAGACGGCGCCACCCTCCGGTCACGCACGGTTGCGCAACCCGGACAGACTAGGACCCCAAGCCGCAAACTCGTGTCACTCGCCAGCAATCCGTACTCACCCGGTACCTCTCCGTTACCGCTCTATCCCCCACCGCCTCCCCCGTTAACGAGTTGGCGCCGCCCTCAGCCATCGCGTATGCTCTCGGACGTGCCAGACGCCGGGGGGCCACCACCGGCCGGCACACCCCTCCAGAGCCACTAAGCTCGGAGCAGCAAGGTCCTGTGGAGCAGCTAGGAGTGCTCGCCACCCTGTCAAGGTGGAGGCCGCGGGTTCAAATCCCGTCAGGACCGCCAGGCGCACCAAGCGTCCTGGGCAGGTAGCTCAGTCGGTACGAGCGTCCGCCTGAAAAGCGGAAGGTCGGCGGTTCGACCCCGCCCCTGCCCACCGCAGATGACCAGCCAAAAGGCCCGGAACCTGATCAGGTTCCGGGCCTTTGACGACAGTCCTGACGACAACGCTGCCTCACGCCGGGTTCCAGTCACCCAACGGACGGCCGCAACCGACGAAGTCGTGATACTCGTCCGCGAGAACACCCTGGTTCACCCATCGCCCTGCAGCGGCAGCGAGTTCCCGCTCAGCAAGGGTGATCGCCTCTTCAGCGGATGCCGTCTCCCCAACGGTCTCGGCACCGTCCCCGTACTCGTCCTCATAGAAGGCCCCGAACTCGTCGACGGGAAGGCCTTCTGCCTCTTCGACGACGTAAAGCCGAACGACGAAGCCATGATGGCGGTTTGCCGGCCAGATGCAGGCGTAGCGCAGCCCTCGCCGCCCCTCCTCTTCGAAGGCACTGAGAAGCTGCTCAATGCCTCTCCCGCGCCGAAGGGCGCCAGCAGCGAACGACCCCGCCAAGTAACGCATGGCGCCACCCTACGAAGCCGCAGAGACAGCAAGGAGGCCCGGACGTGACGTCCGGGCCTCCTCGGGCTGACTTGTCTAGCCGAGGGCATCCCCGAACTTGTGAAGCACCGCGCGCTTCCCGTCGAGGGTCGGTGTGCGTAGATCGTCATGGTCACCTCGTTGTCGCTGTGCCCGACGATCTCTCGCACGTGACCGCCCAGCGCTCAAAAGGCTGAAGAGATCACATGACTCCGTCTCGTTTCAGCGCTGCACGAATCCGCCAGCCATGTCCTGCGTCGAGTCCGAGCCGCTACGTGGTCGGCTTCGTCCGAGCCTTAACCGTTTACTGACCGGCACGATTTCAGCTGTTTTGGCCGCTGTCCTATCCGGTTCTGGAAGGATAGGTCCATGGGGTATTGGGGCACATATATAGTCGCGCGCAGCAGCCGCCCGATTATGGAACTCGACGCGCTACGGGCGTCGGCGGAACAGCTGGCCTGGCACGGCGTAGCCTCGGACGGCTGGCAGGTGGCGCAGATCCACCGTGGCCCGGAGGGGTGGGAGTCGACGTCGCTGCCCGCTGAATGGGAGCACCTGCTCGTCGCGGTGATGGAGCAGACCGGGCATCCCGTGCTCGCCGCTGTGGTGATGGATAGCGACGGCGCCCAGTTGATCGGCTTCAGCCCGAAGGCGGGCCGGTGGGGCGGCTGGCTTGAGCTGGACAGCATCATCGGGCACATCATCCCCGAGGCGTGGCCGTACTTCTATGAGGACGAGAACGGCGAGATGCAGCCCGATGAGGGCGAGGACTACCAACGCCGACGCCGCGCGGCCGAACAGCAGATGCATGCGGTGGGGCCGCCCGCTCCCCTCGCGGCGCCATTGGCCGTGCAGTGGGCGACCGAGGCCGGGTTCACGTCAAACATCGCCGCTGTGCAGGCCGTTCTGGACGGTGGAGAGGTCTTCGTCGAGGACCTTTTCTTCCGACTCCTCGAGACGCTCGGCCTGCCCGAGTTCGCAGACGCCAAGTCCTGACCATCAGCACCTACAGGTCGACGAGGACACCGGTTGAACGTGCCCGAAGCAGGGGCTTCATAGCCTCCAGGCGCCCGCGCACCGCTAACCTCGATCTTTCACAGCACCGACTGGGTTGTGTAGCGGCCTGACTCGGTGTGCGTTTTGTGTGGGTGGTCAGGCTGGTGGCCCGGATGTC
>NZ_JBEYTW010000040.1:0-71970 GCF_040643275.1 Spirillospora sp. NPDC047418 | reverse complement strand
GGCGGGGCCTGCGCCCCCGCCCGGGCGGCGGCGGGGCGGGGGGGCCGCGCAACCCGCCCCCCCCCGCCACCGGTCACCGCGGACCGAACGACACCCACCCCACGGAACCGGCCTTCGAATCACTGGGGAGCGATCTCTATGAAAAGGAAACGAATCCGCGCGCTACTGGCGACGGCGGCCACGGCCGCGGCAATGGCCGTGGCACTCGGCCCCGCTCCCCAGGCCCAAGCGCTGGACAACGGCGTGGGCCGCACCCCGCCCATGGGGTGGAACACCTGGAACACGTTCGGCTGCAACATCGACGAGACACTGATCCACCAGGCCGCCGACGCACTCGTCAACTCCGGCATGCGCGACCTCGGATACCAGTACGTCGTAGTGGACGACTGCTGGTTCGACCCCAACCGCGACTCGTCCGGCAACCTGCGGGCCAATCCGTCGAGATTCCCGAGCGGCATGAAGGCGCTCGGCGACTACCTGCACGCCAGGGGCCTGAAGTTCGGCCTCTACGAAGTGCCCCTGGACCGGACCTGCGCCCAGTATTTCGGCTCCTATCCGGGTGCCACCGGCAGCCTCGGCCACGAGGCCCAGGACGCCCGGCAGTTCGCCGCCTGGGGCGTCGACTATCTCAAATACGACTGGTGCTCCCCGACCGGCACTATCGACGACCAGGTACGCACCTTCGCGAAGATGCGCGACGCCCTGGCGGCCACCGGACGTCCGATCCTCTACAGCATCAACCCCAACAGCATTCACGAAAAGACCGGCCCGCAGCGGAACTGGGGTGACGTCGCCAATATCTGGCGCACGACCGAGGACATCACCAACGTCTGGAACTCCGGGCAGACCAACGGCTACCCGATGGGCATCCAGAACATCGTCGATGTCAACGTCCCCTTGTCGGGCTACGCCAAGCCGGGGCAGTTCAACGACCCCGACATGATGGTGGTCGGCCGCGGAGGCATGACGGAAACCGAGATGCGCAGCCATTTCGCCCTGTGGGCCATCATGGCCGCGCCGCTGATCGCGGGGAACGACGTCCGGAACATGGACGCCGCCACTGCCGCGATCCTGAAGAACCAGAACCTGATCGCCATCAACCAGGATTCTCTCGGCCGCCAGGCGAACCAGATCAGCAACGACGGCACCCGCCGCGTCCTGGCCAAACCACTGAGCAACGGCGACGTCGCGGTCGCGCTGTTCAACCAGGGCGGCGGCACGACGACGATCAGCACCACCGCCGCGGCGATCGGCCTGTCCGGCAGTTCCTTCAGCCTCCGCGACGCCTGGACGAATGCCGTCACCTCGACCACCGGAGCCATCTCGGCGAGCGTCCCGTCCCACGGCACCGTCGTGTACCGCGTCAGCGGCGGAACGCCCACCCCCGCGTCCCAGATCCGGGGCGTGGGCTCAGGAAGATGCCTAGACGTCACCGAAGCGTCCCAGGTCAACGGAACGCGGGTCGAGATCTGGGACTGCAACGGCCAAAGCAACCAGCAATGGACCTCCACAACGGCCGGCGAACTGCGCGTCTACGGAAGCAAATGCCTCGACGTGAACAACAACGGCACCGCCGACGGCACCAGCGTGATCATCTGGGACTGCAACGGCCAGAACAACCAGAAGTGGCGCCTCAACTCCGACGGAAGCATCACCGCCGTCGGCGCGAACAAATGCCTGGACGTCCCCAACAACGCCACGACCAACGGCGTCTACGTCCAAATCTGGACCTGCAACGGCGGCACGAACCAACGCTGGACCCGCCCCTGACCGTCCTCCCGTGGTGGACGATCTGTGCTCCATGCCACACGCGGTTCCTGTCAGCAATCGGGGCGCTGTCCCGCTCAAGTCAGCGAAGGAGTGAACGAACCGACAGGAGCGAGACATGAAGCACCGCATCGTCGTCCTCGGCGCAGGCTATGCCGGGGCCTACACGGCCGGGGTCCTGGCCCGCCGACTGTCCCCTGCGGACACCGAGATCACCGTGGTCAACGCTGTGCCGGAATTCGTCCAGCGGCTGCGGCTGCACCGTTTCGCGGCCGGCGGCAAGATCCAGACTCCCCAGCTCACCGACGTCTTCGCGGGCACGGGGATACGGCTGCGCGTGGCCCGTGCCACCGCCGTCGACCTCGAGCGCCAGGTCGTCGCCGTGGCCGACGCCGACGGCGGCGGCGAACTCGGCTACGACACGCTTCTCTACGCGCTCGGCAGCCACGTCGCCGACCAGGGCGTCCCCGGCGTGGCCGAGCACGCGTACGACGTCACCGGCCGGCCATCGGCGCTGCGCCTGCGCGAGCGGCTGGACGGCCTGGAGAGGCGGGGCGGGGGCGGGAGCGTGCTGGTCGTCGGCGACGGGTGGACCGGGATCGAGACCGCCACCGAGATCGCCGAAGCCCGGCCCGGCCTGTCGGTGACACTGATCGCCCGTGGCGAGTTGGGCGCGCGGCTGTCCACCGGAGCCCGCGACCACCTGCGCCGGGCCTGCGAACGGCTGGGCATCACCACAGTGGAGCACACCCGCGTCGAAGCGGTCGAAGCGACGCGGGTGCTGTGCGCCGACGGCACCGTCCTCGCGTCCGCCGTCACCGTGTGGACCGCCGGGTTCGAGGTCGGCCCCCTCGCCGCCGCCAGCGGGCTGGAGGTCACCGGGAACGGGCAGATCGTCGTCGACCGAACCATGCGGTCGGTTTCACACCCGAACGTCTACGCCATCGGCGACAGCGCGCACTCCCTCGGCGACAACGGCCGGCCGCTGCCGATGTCCTGCGCTTCGGCCGGCTACACCGGTAATCAGGCGATCCAGGCGATCGTCGGACGCCTGACCGGCCGCAAGGTCTCCCACACCAAGCTGCTCTACTACGGCAACCACATCAGCCTCGGGCGGCGGGACGGGATCGTGCAGATGGTCGACGACGAAGGGGCGGCGAAGCCGAAGCACGTGGCCGGCTGGAAGGCCGCGCGGATCAAGGCGGGCATCGTCAGGACGTCCCTGTGGGCCACCTCGCACCCGACCTTCGGCCTGCCCAAGCGCAGGCGCCGCCTGGCCGCCGCCCCGGCCGCGTCCCCCGGCAGGGCCGCCGCCTTCGCGCCGGATGCGTCCGGCGGGAAGGCGGCCGTGTAGCCGTCTAGGCTGGTTCGCGTGGACGGCCCCGCCGCCGATCGCTTCGACACCGGTCGGTTCGAGGCCAGCCGGAACCGGCTGGCCTCGCTGGCGTACCGTCTCCTCGGCTCGGCGGCCGACGCCGAAGACGCCGTGCAGGACGCGTTCCTGCGCTGGCAGGCCGCCGACCGGCAGCGGATCGAGGTGCCGGAGGCCTGGCTGACCAAGGTCGTCACCAACCTGTGCCTCGACCGGCTCCGCTCGGCCCAGGCCCGCCGGGAACGCACCGTCGGCGCCTGGCTGCCCGAACCGCTCCTCGACGGCGACCCGATGCTCGGCCCTGCGGACACTTTCGAGCAGCGCGAATCGGTCTCCCTGGCCGTGCTGACCCTGATGGAGCGCCTGTCGCCCATCGAGCGGGCCGTTTACCTCCTGCACGAAACGTTCTCCTACCAGCACGCCGAGATCGCCGAACTGCTGGACGTCACCGAGTCCGCGAGCCAGCAGCACCTCCACCGGGCCCGGCGCCGCATCACCTCCGCGCGCCGCCGCGGCGGCGAAGTCGACCCGGCATCCGCCCGCAAGATCGTCGAGGAGTTCCTCGCCGCCGCCTCATCGGGCCGCACCGAACGGCTCGTGGCGCTGCTCACCGACGACGCGACCGCGATCACCGACGGCGCGGGCCTGGCCGAAACGCTGCTGCTGTTCGACACCCCGCAGCGCATCGCCGCCCTCGCACGGGGCGGCTTCACTCCCACCCCCGCGAAACGGCGACTGGCCGGCGGCACGCCCGCCGTCCACTACGCGCGCGTCAACGGCGCCCCCGCCATCGTCTTCGTGGTCGGCGACCGGGTCGCCGGCACCGTGACGTTCGACCTTGCCAACGGCAAGATCGCAACCGTCCGCGGCATCGCCGCCCCCACCCGCCTCGCCCGCCTCACCGAAGCCTGGCGGCAGCACGAACCGGACCCGCCACTCATCCCCGAATGGTGACCATCCCGAGCCGCCGTACGTCCCACCGCAGCTATCGAGGGACTTCCGACCCGATGCTGACCAGCAGCTCGACGATGTCGGCCCGGTCCATCGGAACGCCATTCGGAACGCGCGGGAATAGGCCACCGTCTTTTATCTGCTTCAAGCTCACGTGGCGAACATCGTGGATGTCTCACGGGCAGACGACGTCGGCACTCCCTCGCCGGAATCGGCGTGGGTGATGTCGGGCATGGACCATGTCCGGCTGCCGGCGGGCGCGGTGCTCACCGAACCGCCGGTCCCGCTGTGGGCGCTGGTGCTGGCGGGCGGGCTCACGCTTGAGGCGGCGTTCGGCGTGCAGTCGCTCGCTGAGGGGGATGCCGTCCTCATCGACGCCCGCACCGCTCACCGGCTCACCGCGTCGGGGCGGCACGAGGAGTCCGCGCTGGTTGTAGCGGACCTGCGGGTGGCCGTCCCGGTCCGTCGGCTGCCCAGCCCGCTGGTGGTCCGCGGCTTCGGCGCCCGGCATGGCGGCGTCATGGCGCTCGTCTCGCAGTGCCCGCTCGAACGTGCGTGCCGGCCGACCCTGTTCGCCGCCAGCTACGGCAACCTGATCGGCGCGGCGATGACCACCTCTTGGCAGGAGGACGAGGGCGGCGACGCCGGGCCTCCGGACGGGGCCGTCACCGCGGTGGTGGCCGCCGTGGCCGCCCGCCCGGCCGAGCCGTGGACCGTCGAGGGGATGGCCCGGCTGGTCCACCTGTCGCGTTCCGCCCTGGGCGAGCGGTTCCGCCGCGCACTCGGCCGCGGACCCGCGGAGGTGCTCCGGGAGATCCGGATGCGGGAGGCGCGCCGCCTGCTCGCGGACCCCAGCGTGATCGCCACCTGGAATGCGGTGACCTGCAACGACAGCGCCGACTCGGCACGCTCGGGCTCGACGCGGGTCACCCAGAGCTGGGTGGCGACCGGGACCATGTTGAAGGCCAGGCCCCACACGACGACCCCCGCGGCCAGCACCGGCAGGGACGGCGCGGTCGCGGTGACCAGCAGGCCGCCGGCCAGCAGCAGCGGGGCCGCGGCGGCCACAGCGCGCAGCCGTCCCGCGAACCGCCCGGCGGCGAGGTTGCCCGCCATCCCGCCCACGCCCCAGGCCAGCAGCAGCCATACCGTGGCGCCCGCGTCGATGTCCTCGATCGCGACCCGGATGTAGGGGTAGGCGGCGAAGTTGCCGAACGCGACCAGGACCACGCCCAGCACCCCGGCCATCAGCTACCGGTTGGCGAGCGCCGCCCGCAGCATCGCCAGTCCGGCGGCCGGCTGAGGGGGCACCGGCGGCAACGTCACGGCCACGGCCACGGCAGCGGCGATGCCGAGGGCCGCCGCGACGCCGAACACCAACCGCCAGCCGACCGCGTCGCCGAGCAGGGACGCCAACGGGACCCCGGCGATCGTCGCGAGGGTGACGCCCAGCGCAATGGACGTTGAGACCACGCTGTCACGTCCCGGCACTGCGCGGGTCCCCGCGCCGAACGCGAACGACCAGTACCCGGCGATGGCGACGCCGAGGACGAGCCGGCCGAGGAGCAGGACGGCGAAACCGGGGGCGACCGCCACCGCCAGGTTCGAGACGGCCGCCGCGACCAGCAGCCAGGCCAGGACCGTGCGCCGGTCCGTCCGCGGCAGCAGCACCGCGATGCTGGGGGCGGTGACCGCGCCCGCGACCGCGGTCGCCGCAACGGCCAGACCGGCGGTGCCCTCGCTGACCCCGAGGTCGCCGGCCATCGCGGGCAGCACGCTCGCCGGCAGGAACTCGCTACCGACGAGAACCGCGATCCCGGCAGCGAGCGCGACGATCGGCGACCAGTTCGCCGAGCCGCCGGACCGTGCCGGGGACTCGGGCAGCGGAAAGCCGCTGGACGGCGGCGAGGACTGAGGCGTTGACATGCCCTCCAGCCTCGCCTCGCCCGCGCCCCCGCAGTTGACCGCGTGACGCGCACACTTGACCGTCCGACCGGTCCGCGCCGTTGTTCTGCTGCTCGGTGTGATCGCGGGTAGCGGACGAATGCGCGGTGAGAGGCAACAAGGTCCGCCGCAGTGCGAACCGAGTTGGGGTGGCTGTCGGCTGGTACGGCACGAAGTCAGCCTCGGGCGCAGGTCCGCGACCGCGCTTGGACGCGTCCGGGCAACGTGTGGCCGGGACGGTGCGGCCACGGGTCACTTGACCTGCGGCGTGTTGTTGTTTTCGCGCCGTTCATAACAACAACACGCCGCAGGTCAACGGCGATGGATGGCGCGGGTTCACGCGTGGGGTGATGCGGCGCAGACGCGTGGGTGGGGCTGGGCGGGTCGTCCGGGTCCTTGCTGCCCGCCACGCCACCAACCGTGTCGGCGACGGTGGCCATGGACAGTCAATGGCTTCGGATCAGATGTCCGGTTCTACGGGGGTGACGAGTGCAATTTCGATGGCCAGCACACCGAGGGCCTCCTTCTCCGGACCGTAGATGCGGCGGATGTTGGCGAGTTGCTGGTTAAGGGGGCTGTCGGGGTTGACGTTGGACGGTCCTTCCGCGTCGAACATCTCCTCGAATGAGGAGTAGCGGGCGACCCTTTTGACCTGAGTCAGGACGTCATCCCGGCCGCATATGAAGCGGATGTGGTCGCCCGCCTTGAGTTTCCGCAAGTTGGGGTACTGCACGCGAATCTCGATGGTCTTGCGCCCGGCTGCGACCAGATCGAAGTAGCGGCGGTAGAGGTTCATCTCGCGGGCTCTTACGCCCACCTCGGCCGGGGGACGGGCTGTCATGATGCGGTCCAGTTCGTGGGTGGTGTAGCTGCGGTAGAAGTGTTTGGGGTCGGCGAGCATCTTGCCGACGAGCCAGACGAGCGCGTCGACGTAGGAGTCGGTTGTGCCCGGCCACTCGGTGATGTCCAGCATCCAGTCGCGCGCCCCAGGCGGCGGTGGCACTTTGCCTTCTCTAATGAGCGACTTGGACAGCTTCGCGCCAGTGTCGGTCAGAACCATGGGAGTGAAGATCCGAGGCGGCGGTGCCAGGCTGGGGAGTTGGGCGAAAGCCTCGTCGACGAGTTGGCAGCCGTAGGCCCAGTCGCCCCCTTTGACCATCACGGAGAGATTGACGTGGTCGCGTGCCGCCATCCGCTCTTTGACGAGGTTCCGGTAGAGGGTCGGTAGGTCGAGGTAGGCGCCGGTGTCGGCTGTGATGGCGACCTCGTAGTCGCCGTGGTCGGTGCATACTGCGGCGAAATCCGCACCGCCCGAGCCGGTGCGCAGTAGCCGTGTACGCTCGCCTCTTTTCTCGGCCCATCCGCACTGCGGACAGGGTAGACGCAGGTGGACGTGGCCGTGGGACGGGGCTAGAGGCCAGCGAATCTGCTCCAGGCGGCCAAGGGATGCGAGGAACTCGTGCCGGAAAGCGGGGACCGCCTGTCGGCTGCTGTACGTCTCGATCTCATAGTCGACGCCGGTCGCGTCCGCCAAAGAGTCGAACATGCCCCGGTAATACTTGCCGATCAGGTCATCGACGGCGGCCTCGCCGAGGGCGTGGGCGTAGGTCTGCTGGTAGGCGTGATGGGTCTCGGGGTCCAGGCGGATGTCGTAGGGCGCGTTGTCCAATGCGCCGAACCGGACGATCGTGTCCACGTTGAAGGTGCGCTTGGTCGCCTTCGCGAGCAGGAACGCCGCCGTGTGCACCAGTGAGGTGCCAAGGTGCGGAGCGCCGTTGATCTGAGTACCGACACAGAAGGTGACTCTGTCGGGATTTGTGGCCTGCAGGCGTGGCCGCACCATGTCGACGCTGCGCAGCATCGCGTTGGCCAGGACGTTGTTCGGGCTGATGATCTCCGCAGCGTCGGTGTGGCCGTTCATCACCGTGCAGCCTTTCGGTCAGGTGGTGGGGACGGGAAGCTGGGCAAGGATGAAGTCGACACGGCGGGCGGGCTCGTCGGCGGGGACGAAGATGGGCCGGTACCCGGCGTCATAGTAACCCTGTGTGATCAGTTCGTGGACGCGGCGAATCTCGCGTTCCTTCGCCCACACCAGGTCGTCCTCGGAGTCGAAGTCGTCCAGCGGGTCCAGCACGAACACCGCGTCGTACCGGTAGATACGGGATGCTTCTTCCAGTTCCGGGTAAGGGCCGAGCCCGAAGAACGCATCCCATCCGTACCCGTCGGGGATGCCGCGGTTATAGAACCTCAACCCGGTCTTGTGGCCGCAGTACTCCTCGATGAAAGCCGCCAGCACGTCGCGGGAGTAGGCGCGCCTATCCGCCACTTGCAGGTGTCGGCCGAGCCTGTTGCGGTGCTCCCGATAGATCTCCCGGGCCGCCTCAGTCTCGCTGCAGGGAATATGGCGCTTGTGGATTTCGGTGATGACCGTCTCTTTCCCGGCGGACGGCCCTCCTGTGACGACATACCGCCGAGGCGCCGTATTCGGGTTCAACAGCTCGTCAAGACTCATGAGTGCGTCCTCATTCCTTGGCCGGGCCGCCATCGCGGCCGGTCAGCGATCGCCGCCAGGCGGCGGCGAGGTCGGTCCCCGCAACGGCCGCGAGCAGCCGGGTCGTGAAGTCAGCACGGCCCTGTACGGGGTCGATGATCCCGGTGAGCAGGAGTTCTTGCGCGGGAGCGAGGGTGGGAGTCCACCCTGCCGATGCGGCGATCTCGCCAGGACCCAGCGCGGTCGCGGCATGCAGCAGTGCAGAGCCGTAGGCGGCCTGGTAGCGCCGGGTCGCGTGCAAGACCAGGGCCTGACGCCACAGTGCGGCATCGGCGGCATCGGCGAGTTCGGATTCGGGGGCGTCCATGCTGACCAACTGGGCGACCCTCAGTAGTTCGGCACGTAGCAGGTAAACAGCGCCCCAAAGGGCTGCCAGCGCGTGCTGGTGTTCGGTGGCCTCCCAGGCGAAGACGTCAGCGGGCAGGTTCGGACGCCTGGCTGCGGGGTGCAGCCTGGGTGGCGCGGCACGCTGGGTGGCGAGTTCTTCACTGTCGTGGCGCAACTGCCAGATGACGAGGTCCAACAGCTTCGGTTCGATCCGCTTGCGGAAGTGGTGCACCTCGTAGCCGGCCGCCGCAGCGGCCACCGCCCGCCGCGAGGTGAGCGTGGTGCCCGACGTCGAGTCGTCCATACCGAACAGCAGCCGGGCGGGCTTGGCGAGTTCCGCGTTGCCGAACCGGCTCAACTGCTCCCGGAGAAGGCCGTCCAGTGCGTGCGCCAGGCTGGAGTGATCGTCGGCGTCCAGTGTCCGCATCTTCACGGCCCGTAGGCCGAGCAGGGAGGGGCCGCACTGCTGCACTCGGACGGGAAGCCCAGTGCGCAGCAGCCTTCGCATCTCGCTCCGCAAAACGTCGTCCTTCGCACCCCACGGCTCGCTCACAGCATCAGTATGGCATCGATGCCCAGAAAAAGCCCACCCAGGAGCCCAGGAAACGCCCAGACCTCTCGTCCTATGCGGCGGGGAACGTATAACCCGCTCCAGCCCTTGGCCCGCCCCTGAAGAGGCCCCGGATCGTGTCGGCGATCCAGGGCCTTGCTGCATGGGACGCTCGCTAACCAGCGGGGCATGGGATTCCGCTGTGACTGGCTTGAGCCCGTGATACGCGTCCCGTATGTTCCGACGCTCGGCCCGATGCCCCCTGAGACCGTCGGTGCCGACCTGTTCGACGCCGTTCTCGGCGTTGCGCGCACCGGCTTGTTCCTGCCCTTCGACAAGGACCGCCGGTGGACGGCTGCCAAGGACGAACAGGTCCTGGTCGGCGACATCGTCCACACGGCCGCGGAGACGATCGTCCCCGCGCTGAGCACGCGCGGCGGCGGCCTGGTGAAGGTCTACTACTACAGCGCCTCCGAGCCCGAGCTCCCGACACTGGTGCGCTGGGGCGAGCGGTTGGCGACGTCCCACGGTGCTGGGGCCGGCAGCAGGGTGATCTGGTTCTCCGGTCGGCCGGACGGGGCACGCGGCAGGGTGATGGTCAAGCGCTTGTCCGCCGACGACGAGCGACCGGCGCGCAGTGTCCAGCCCCTCAGCGACTGCCCGGCCGCCGGCACGTTCGGCGCGTTCGCCGACGAGATCGGGCCGGAAGGCTTCCAGTTCCGCTGCCAGCGGATGAGGTCCGGGCACCAGGACGGCCCGACCCTCATCACGGTCGCCGACGATCGGATCGTCGGAGCGGTCGGTCCGCTCACGACCATCGCGGGGCCGGACGGCCGCGCGATCCAGCAGCCCGCCTACTTTGCCGTCCACCCCGCGTACCAGGGCCGTGGCCACGGCCGGAGCCTGTGGCGGGCGTCGATGGCCTGGGGACGTGCCCATGGCGCCGAGGTCAAGGTGCTCCAGGCGGCTCGAGGCAGCGCGGCCGAAAGACTCTATGTCTCCGAGGAGCTCGAGACACACGGGTACGTCTGCCAGACCTAGCGCTCAAAATGCCCGTGCCGCCTGGCCGCCTGGACCCGTGTGGGCACACGGTCGGACGCCCTCGGCTACGGCGAGCTGCGAGTCACCAAGGCGGGGCGGCTCACGACGAGGGGTAGACGCGCTGCTCGACCAGTCTGGCCGGACGACTGGGAGTACGGCCTCCTCCTGGAGGAACTGGTACCGCTGTTGAGGGTGGCGGCACATGGTGCCGTGGTCAGCGGCTGTGTGGGGTGAGGGCCGCGCGGAGGGTGGCGCGGGTCAGCAGGAGGACGGGGCCGGAGGGATCCTTGCTGTCGCGGACGGCGACCGCGCCGGAGACGGCGGCGAGGTCCACGCAGTTGCCGCCGTTGGAGCCGCTGTGGGTGCTCTTGCGCCAGTGGGTGTCGGAGACGCTCGCCAGTTCGACGCATTCGCCGCCGTTGTTGAGGCTTCGGCTTGCCTTGCGCCAGGTGAGGTTTTCCAGGGGCATGAGGCCAGTGTCGGGCGCGCGGTGGGGCTTGGCAGCGGGCGCGTCCGCTTGGCCGGGGTTGCCTATGGGATAGGTGGACGGGCGTGGGTCTTGCCCGTGGGGAGGGTGGGGTGCGGCGGGTCGTCCGGGTCGGAGGGTGACGGGACGACTCGCCGCTGGTCGGCGGGGCGGGGCCGCCGGGGTGGGTGGTGCTGGACGGTCAGTGGGTGTCGGTGGCGGTCTGGACGGCGATGCGCAGGGCCGCGCGGGTCAGCAGGAGGACGGGACCGTCCGGGTCCTTGCTGTCCCGCACCGCCACCACCGACGCACCGGCCACGTCCGCCAACTCGACGCAGTTGCCGCCGTTCTCGCCGCTGTGGGTTGCCTTGCGCCAGGTGGCGTTGCTCAGGTCCATTTCTCCAGTGCCTCTCTCATCATGTCCCGGGACATGTCTTCGGGGAGGGCCCTCGCTCGCAACTCTCGGAGGGTTTCGGAGAGTTTGGCGAGGTCCGAGGGGTCGTCGGTCGTGATGCCTCGTACCGTCGTCTCCATGTAGGCGACCTCGCTCCGGTCCTCCATGGTAGCCACCACGAACGCGCCTCCCGTGCCCGCCGGACGCCCATTGTTGCGGACGATTTGGATGGTGACATTGGGCAGTTCGCTGAGAGCGATGAGGTGCTCGATCTGCTCCCGCATCACTTCGGGTGATCCCACCAGGTGGCCGAGTACTCCTTCGCTTAGGAGCGCTGTGAGCATCGTGGGGGGCGCGTCCGTCCGGGTGAGGATGGACTGGCGTGCCATGCGCGCCTCGACGGCTTCATCCGAGTTGAGGAACGCGCGGGCGTAGGCGGGAGTCTGCAGGAGGCCGGGAACGATGGTGTGTTCCCAGGTGACCAGTTCTGCGGCTTCGGACTCTTGCTGAGGCCAGTCGAACCAGATCGGGACCGGGTGGCCGTCCTTGTTGAGGTCCTCCCAGAGGCTGATGAGCGAGCCGCCTGCTTCCAGGTAGTCGTCTACCAGTTCCACGAAGGTTCGCGTGGCGCGCTTCTTGCCGCTCTCGATCCGGCTCACCTGTGCGGGGCTGACCTTGGTCAGGTGAGCGATCGTCTCCTGCTTGATGTCCTTAGCCTCTCGAAGCCGCCGCATCTGGCGACCGAAGGCCACAAGGGCGGGGGAGCTATCGGGACGCTGGCGCCGTACGGCCATGGCGACTTACCTCTCTCGGTAATTTGCACATACGTCTCTTCCCTTGCTGATGCGATCCACCTAGGGGCCGCAAGCCCATGCTAGCTGCGGATGTGGCTGAATGTGTGGTGTTCGCCACACACAGTGAGGAGAGGTCATGGGGCAGGGCGCGGCGGAGAACGAGATGGTGGTGAAGCAGGACCTGAGGGTTGTCGCGGAGGTGCGGCGGTTCGTGCGGCTGGTCGCGGGCCAGTGGGGCATGGACGACTTCGTCCCGTGCCTGGTGGCCAGCGAGCTGGTCACCAACGCCCTCCAGCACGCGGCGTCCGAAACGGACGCGACGGACGAGGACGTGATCTTGCGGTTGAGCCGTACCGAGGACGACGCGCTGTGGATGGAGGTCCAGGACGCCGCCTACGGACTCCCGCACATGCTGACGGCCGACACGACGAGCGAGACGGGCCGCGGCCTGTTCATCGTCGACCAGTACGCCCGCTGCTGGGGCATCCGCGCCCTGGCCGAGAACGCTGGCAAGGTCGTCTTCGCGGTCATCGACCGCACCTGAAGACCAGCGGAGGGGCGTTCCCTCCCGTCCGCCCCTCCGCTACCTACCGGACGCATCCCTGACGACGCTCGTGCCGCGTGGGCTCGGCTCCTCGACTGATGACGAGGTGGTCCTGATAGAGGGACTCGAAGACGTTCTCTGCGGCGGTCTTGTCCCCATGGAGTGGTTGGGCACGACCTCGAGGCGGACGTCCAGGTCGGCGAAGCGTCCGACGACCTTGTAGAGCAGTTTCGCGTCGTCCAGTTCCTTGATCTGCTGGGCGAACTTGTACTTCTCCAGCACCTCCCGCGCGTTCGGGGAGAATCCCGCGATGTACTTCGCGAGGTTCGTCGCCGCGTGCTCCGGGTCGTTGGCGATCTTCGCGAGCGTGTAGCCGGTGGTGTTGTAGAACGACTGGCCCGACGCGCGACGTAGGAACCGGTCGGTGTCCATGTCCTTGCCCTCGAACCGCTGGACCGTCTCCTGGACGGCCGCCCGGGTCGGCTCCAGGACGGTCTCCAGCCTGTGGGGCTCATGGCAACTCGGTCCCCGGGGGAAGCAGGGCACCGCTGCTGAGGGTGGTGGCTATGAGGTCCGCTGTCTCGTCGGCGCAGTTCGCGGCGTTCCGTGCGGTGTTCCGCAGTTCGCCGACCTTGCGGAACGCGTGGCCGTAAGCGGACTGCTCGCCGATCGGGAGCAGCGGGACGCGCAGCCGGGACGCCACGAGCTGCTGCGTAGAACTGCCGGTCGTCGCCTGGCTGATGTTGTCCGGTGCGCTGACGAACCCGGCGAGGAACCACGGGTCGAGGCGCGCGGGGTCGGGCCGCAGCAGGGACACGCCGTTGCCGAGCAGGCATCCGGCGTCGTCCTCGCCTACTACGCGCGTTGCGACGCCCTGCGGGCCGACGATCTGTGTGACGAGGACGTCTCCTACCTCGATGACGACCGGATCGGCCAGGTGCAGGTCACGCGGGTCGCCGCTGGCGGGCGTCCCGCCGATCAGGTCGCGCGCCCGCAGGACGGGACGGTCCGCGAGGCCGGCGGGCGGGGGGTCGGCCGGGGCGGCTCGCGTGCCCTTGTGGACGGCGAGGGCGCCGCCGCGGGTCAGGTCGGCGACCGTGGCGGTGCGCCAGGTGCGGCTCGCCTCGCCGGCCGAGGCGAGTGGTCCGATGTCGGTCGCGTCGGTGAGTGCGGTGATGTCGGCCTTGAGGCGCTCGATGAGTTGCGCGACGTCGTGCAGGGCCGCGTCCGGGGTGATCACCGGTGCTGTGCGGACGTGCCGTGCGGGGGACAGGTCGACGAGATCGTCCAGGAGGTCGATCGGCGGGACGGCTCGCGCGGTTCCCGGGATCTCGGCGAACTCGTCGGGCTCGGCGGGCTTGGTGAACGCCTGCCAGGTGCTGACGATCGTCTCCTGGAGACCGGAGGAAGCGGCCTCGTCGGAGGCGTCCATCAGCAGGACCAGGTCGCGGCCGGGGCGGTCGACCGCCGGGCCGCGGAGTATCCACAGGTGAAGCCCGATGTGGTGCGGGACGGCGAGGCCCGCCGGGAGGGCGATGACCCCGCACAGCGCCCCCTGCCGGAGCAGCTCGGCCCGGATCCGGCGGCCGGACGGTCGTGACGCGGTCGCCGGTGGCAGCAGGAGCACGGCGTGGCCGCCCTCGGCGAGGTGCGCCAGGGCGTGCTGGATCCAGGCGAGTTCCGGTTCCGAGCGCGGCGGCACGCCGTAGGCCCAGCGCGTGTCGAACGCCAGGTCGTCGTGCCCCCAGTCGCGGTCGCCGTAGGGCGGGTTGCACACCACGGCGTCCGCGTGCAGGCCGGGGAAGGCGTCGTCGCGGAGGCTGTCGCCGGTCCGCACGTCCACTGAGGCTTGGGGTGCCGTTTCGGCGAGCCGCGCCCTGGCCTGGGACGCGGTGACGGGCCGGTACTCCTGGCCGTGCACGTCCGCGCCGGGGTCCAGGGTTGCGGCGACCGCGGCGAGCAGGCGTCCGCTCCCGCAGGCAGGGTCGAGGACGCTGCGGACGCGCGGCCCCCCGGTCGTCGCCAGCGCGGCCATCAGGCCGGCGAGCACGTCCGGTGTCGGATGCGTCCCGCGGATGCCGATCGGCGACTCGGAGTGTTCGTCGAGGACGTCGAAGACGGCGAGTGGGCCCGCCTGGTGCGTGACCTGCGCCGCCGCTCGGAGGAGCGTCGCGGGGACGCCGGCCTGGTCTGCCTCGGTGGCACCGGCCGACGAGGTCGCTTCCGCGTGCAGTGCGGTCAGCTCGTCGTCGTTCAGCGCTGCGATCGCGGCGCGCTTCCCGGCGTCCAGTCCGGCCAGGTGCGCGGTGAACAGTGCGACGGCCTCGGCTTCGCGCGGCGTGCGGCCGCGCAGGTGGGCGCGCAGGTCGTCGCTGGGCGAGCGCGCGGGGAGGCGGCCCCGCGCGTCGAGCCATGCCTCGATCTGCCGCCGGTCGTAGCTCGGGCTGGACTCCGTCCCGCCGCTGGCCTGCGGAAAGTCGGGGTGCCGCCGGCGCCAGTTGCTCACGGTCGCCCGCGTCACGCCGGCGAGCCGAGAGATCTCGGCGGCGGTCAGATGTTCGCTCTGCGATGCCATCGGTTCATCCTCATCAGCTTTCGGGAGCATCGCCACTGTACATCATCCAATGATGCGAAAGCGTTTGACAGTGCTTTCATGTCATGCTCTCATGATGATGCTTTCAGTGGCACGCCACGGCGCGAGGAGCGACGGATGACCGGCTGGGTTGCGATCGACTTCGAGACGGCGAACTCCCTGCGGGGAAGCCCGTGCTCGGTAGGGCTCGTCAAGGTGAAGGGACGGCAGATCGTCGAAGAGTGGTCGTCGTTCATCAAGCCCCCTGACGGGCACGACCACTTCGACGCCTTCAACATCCGCATCCACGGCATCACGGCGGACCACGTCAGGGACGCCCCCGGCTGGCCGGAGACACTGGAGCGCATCGTCCAGTTCGCCGGCGGCACCCCGCTCGTGGCGCACAACGCGGCCTTCGACATCGGAGTGCTCGCCGACGCGTGCCGGGCGAGCGGCCAGGCCGTCCCCGACCTCCGGTTCGCCTGCACGCTCGTCGTCGCCAGGCGCGTCTGGAACGGCCTGCTGTCGTACAAGCTCCCCGTGCTCGCCGGCGCCCTGGGCATCGAACTGGCCCGCCACCACGACGCCGGCGACGACGCGCGAGCCGCGGCCGAGGTGATGCTCGCCGCGCTGCGACGGCAGGGGACGGACTCGCTCGACCACCTCCTCGCCGTCCACAAGGTCCGGATGGGCTCCTTCCAGGGCGGCGTCCGCCAGGGGTGCGCCTACCGGGGAGGCGCACCGCGCGCGCCGTCCCCGGACGCCGACCCCGACGCCGACCCGGACAACCCCTTCTACGGGCTCACCGTCTGCTTCACCGGATCACTGCCCGGCATGACGAGGGTGGAGGCCGCCGAGCGGATCGCCGCCCTCGGCGCCTGGACGGCCGGCGACGTCACCAGGTCCCTCGACCTGCTCGTGCTCGGCGGCGTCCAGCCCCACCAGCTCGCCCCCGGGGCGACCAAGACCGGCAAGCACCTCAAGGCGCAGAAGCTCCGCGACGCCGGTCACGACATCACCGTGATCGACCACGAGGAGTTCCGCGAACTGCTCGCGGCCGCCGAAGCCTGACCCGGCACCCCAACGACCCAGCACCCCCATCTGGTGGCGCGTCCGTGGAGGACGCGTCCGAACAGCATCAAGGAGCACGCCATGCGCAAGATCGTCATCGGCCTCGCCGCGGTCGCCGTCCTCACCGCCGGCTGCGAGCTGGAGACGGACCCGGTCGCCGTCCAGTCCGCCGACCCGGGCAAGTCCGCGGAGAAGGGCGGCGGCGCGGCCAAGAGCAAGAAGACGTTCCCGATCAAGCTCACCGCCAAGCGGGCGCGCGCGAAGAAAAGCGTCCTGAGCGACGGCGGCGCCCTGTCCTGCGTCAAGGTCACCGTCACCAACCAGACCAAGAAGCAGCTCGAGGTCAACCCGCTCTACTTCTCGATCACCGACACCGGCAGCACCAAGCACGACAGCAGCACCGCCCTCGGCGACTACGAGGGGCAGATCGCCACCACGGAGCTCGCCCCGGGCGAGAAGGCGACGGGCATGGTGTGCGCGGAGGGCACGTTCCGGCCCAAGACCGTCGCGATGACCAACCCCCTGTTCGACGAGGCCGCCCGCGCCCAGGTCGCCTCCTGAACAGGTCGCTCCTGAACAGGAAAGGGGCGGCAGGCGGGCTGAGAACCGCTGCATATACGGCACCTGCCGCCACAGAACAGCTGTTTCGCCACTTTCAGCAGATAGACCACAACAGCGGGCTAGCGTTCCTCCAGTCCCCTCGCCACAGGACCACTGGACGCTGCGCACCGGCTGCAACGCGAACGAGGAGACCATGAAGATCCTGCACGCCGCCGATCTTCACATCGACAGCCCGTTACGGGGCCTCTCGGCCTACGAGGGCGCACCCGAAGAAGACCTGCGCCTGGCCACTCGACGAGCTCTGGAGAACCTCGTCCGGCTCGCGATCGACCTGCCCGTGGACGCCGTCCTCCTGGCCGGTGACGTCTACGACGGCGACTGGAAGGACTACCAGACCGGGCTTTACTTCAGCGGGCAGATGGCGCGCCTCGGGCGCGCCGGCATCCCCGTGTACATGGTGTCGGGGAACCACGACGCACAGAACCGCACGATGCGCTCACTCAGGCTTCCCGACAACGTGCACGTCTTCGCGACGAACCGGCCCGAGACCGTCCGGGACGAGAAGGCCGGGCTCGCCGTCCACGGCCAGGGGTTCGCCGAATGGGACCTCACCGACAACCTCGCCGCCGGATATCCGGCGCGAGACGGCGGCCTGTTCAACGTCGGCCTGCTGCACACGGGCCTCGAAGGCGGCCACAGCGAGCACAAGCTGTACGCGCCCTGCACCGTCGCGGACCTCGAAGCCCGGGACTACGACTACTGGGCGCTCGGCCACGTCCACAAGCAGCAGATCGTCCGGGACGAGCCGTGGATCGTCTACCCCGGCAACATCCAGGGACGGCACGCCCGCGAGACGGGTCCGAAGGGCTGCATCGTCGTGACGGTGGACGGCGAACTCCGGGTCGAATCGGTCGAGCACCACGACCTGGACACCGCCCGCTGGGAACACCTCGACGTCGACGTCACGGGCCGCGACGACATCGACCAGGTGCGCAGCCTCGTCGCGCAGCGCTTCCAGCAGATCCCGGAGGAGCGGCTGACCGCCGTCCGCGTCACCCTCACCGGCGCGACGTCCGCGCACGCCGCACTGTGGCGGGACCGAGAGCGGATCCTCAACGAACTGCGAGCGGCGGCCGGGCACCACCCGAACCTGTGGCTGGAGAAGGTCAAGGTCCGGACGTCCAGCGAGGACGGCGGCGAACCCGGCGCGGGCGCCTCCGGCATCCTGACCGACCTCCACCGCACACTCACCGTACTCGGCACCGACCCGGACGGCCTCATGGCCAAGCTCGTGAGCCACCCGCTCATCGGACGGATCCCCGCCGAGACCAAGGGGCCGGAGGGCATCGCCCCGACCGACCCGGCGTGGCTCAAGAGCCTGGCCGACGACGCCTACCAGCTCGTGGAGTCCCTGCTGCAGGAAGCGCGGTGACCGGAATGCGCATCGAACGCCTCGACCTCATCGCCTACGGCGCCTTCGGCGACTACACCCTGGACGGACTGGGCCGGGCCGGCGTCCACCTGGTCCACGGCCCCAACGAAGCCGGCAAGTCCACGGCGCTGAGCGCCCTCGACCAGCTGCTGTACGGCATCGACCACAACTCCCGGTACGCCTTCCGGCACGGCAACCGGACGCGGCTGGGCGCCCGGCTCTCGGCGGCCGACGGGGTGGCCCTGGAGATCGTCCGCCGGAAGAAGCGCAAGGACGACCTCGTGGACGGCGACGGGGACCCGCTCGGCGACGAGGCACTCGCCCCCTTCCTCGGCGGCATCGACCGCAAGACGTTCATCACCGAGTTCGCTCTCAACAGCGACGAACTCCGCAAGGGCGGGGAACTGCTCGCCTCCGGCGCGGGCGACATGGCCCAGCTGCTCGCCGCCGCGCGGTCGGGCATGCGCCTCAAGGCCGTCCTCGACAAGATCGGGTCCCGTCAGCGCGAGCTGTTCCTGCCGACCGGGAAGAAGCCGGCGATCAATGTTTCGCTGGACCGGCTGAAGGACGTCCGGCAGCGGTCACGCGACGCGACACTCCTCCCCGGCCAGTACCGGGACGCGGAACAGTCCGCCGAAGAGGCGGAGCGGCGCCTCGCCGAGACCGAGGCCGAACTGCGGGCCGCGCGACGGCAGCGGGAAGCCAAGCACCGGCTCCGGGAGAACCTGCCCGCGCTGGCCCAGTGCCGCGATCTGGAACAGCAGGTCGAGGAGATCAGCGGCCAAGGGCCGGTGGCCCCCGACGACATCCGCACGGACCTGCCCGAGCTGCTCAAGCGGCGAAGCGAGCACATCGCGGTGCGTGCGACGGACGCCGGACACCTCGAGCGAACCGAGCGGCAACTTTCCGAGACCGGCCAGGACGATTCCCTCCTCCCGCATGCCGGCGCGATCGGACAGCTCGCCAAGGACGTCACGGCGATTCTTGACGAGAGGGACCGGCAGAGTGCGGCGTCCGACGAGGTCGCCGGCAAGCGCGTCCAGGCCGAATCGCGGCTGCGTACCGTCCACGCGCAGGCGACCCTCGCCGACGAAGAGCTCTACCGGATCCCGGAAACCCTGCGCGGGGAGGGACAGGAGCTCCGGGACCACGGCCGGACGCTCCGCGAGAACCTCGACCACGCGCGGGACGCGGTGAAGCGATGCCGGGACAAGCACGAACGACTCGGCAAGGAGCTCAGCGCCCTCCCGGCAGGCGAGGACGTTTCGCAGTTGCGGAACGCGTACGCGTCCATCCCCGCCGGCCTGCCGGAGAAGCTGGCCGACACCGAGGCCGACGAGAAGAAGCGGGACCGCCGATTCCGCCAGGCACGGAACCGGCTCGAACTGCCCGAGCTGCCGCCCGACGGCGTCCTCGATCTCCGGCTGCCCGACCAGGAGCAGGTCACCGGAGCCGTGCGGGCCTTCCGGGACCTTGAGGAGCGCCTCCGCGACCGCGACGGGGAACTCGACGGCGCGCAGCGGCAATTGGTGAAATGCCGTCGCGCCCTCCAGCGCCTGGCGACCGACGACGCGCCGCCGACACACGACGAGCTGCGGGCGCGGCGCGCCGAGCGGGACGGGCTGCTCGCGGGACTCCCCGACGATCCGGGCGCCATGGACGCGCTGCGCGAGGCCGTCCGGCGGGCAGACGACACCGCCGACCAGATGCTGCGGCATGCGGAGAGCGTCAACAAGCGGGCCGACCTCACGCGCGAGATCGCCGATCTGGAAGCCGCCGTCCCCGACCATCAGGCGGCCGTGGACGAACTGCTCGCCGAGCAGGCGCTGGAGCAGAGGCACTGGGAATCGCTGTGGGAGGGATACCCCGCCCCGGCGCCCGACCTCGGGCAGGCGTCAAAGGTCTTGGACGACTTCGGCCGACTCCAGACCGACGCGCGGGAACTCCAGGACGCCCGCATCGAGCTGGAAGGCCAGTGCGAACGCCTCAACGCCCACACCGCCAGGCTCCAGTACCTGCTGCGCCTTGGTGAGGACTCACCCGCCGTCGCCAGTACGGGCCGCGCCTCCGCGATGTTCGCGGAGATGGTGGAGACGGCACGTGGACGCCTGCACGAACATGAGCAGACCGTCCAGGAAAGGGCAGCCGTACTGCGGGAGCTGGCCGGCGCGGAAACCGACCTTGGCGAAGCGGAATCCGCGAAGGCCGACGCCGAGAAGGCCCTGGCCGTCCACGATGGGCAATGGCAGCAGTTCCTGAACGACGCGGGCCTCGCCGCCGACCGCGACTTCGACACCGCTCTCACCGACCTGGAAACCCTCTTCAACGTCGCTGCGGAGGTCGATGCGGCGGACGCGATGGAGCAGAAACTCCACCAGGGCGAGCAGCGGATCTCCGAGTTCGGGGACCTGGTGAAGGCCACGCTCACCGCCTGCGGCCGGAACGTACCGGCGTCCGCCACCGGCTGGCAGCAGGCCATCGAAACGCTGGAACACGACCTGCAGAGGCAGCGGGACGGCGCGCAGCAACGTAAGAACCTGCTCGCACAAAAGGCCGACCTCGCCGAGCGGGTAGGCGAGGCGGAGGCCGAACTGAGCGGGCTGGAAGGGCGCTTGCAGGACTTCTCCGCACGCCTCGGTCTGACTTCGATCGCCGAACTGGAGGCCGCCGCGCAGCGCGCCGGCGCCTTGCGGGAGAAGTCCACGGCTCTCGCGAACGTCCGGCAGACCCTTCCCGCAGGGCAGGAACTGGTCGTGCTCCGCGAGCAGGCGGAGGAGACGTCAGCGGAGGAACTCGCCGACGAACTGGCCGAACTCGACCGCGAAATCGAGGAACTGGAGACGGCCAAAGCCGACTGGCTCGAAAAGCGCCTGGAGCGACGCCGGGTACTGGAGGGTCTCAACGGGGGCGGCGACGCTGCCCGCGCCGAGTCCGACATCGCCCAGATCTGCGCCGAACTGGCCGAGAGCGCCGAGGAGTACCTGCGCCTGGAAGCCGCGAAGATCGCCATCCATGCCTGCATGGAGGAGTACCGGACCAACGACCAGGAACCCGTGCTCGCGCTGGCCTCCGCAATGTTCGCCCAGCTGACGGGCGGCTCCTACACCGGTCTCGAGATGTCCGAGGAGGAGCCCCCGAGCATCCGCGCCAGGCCGTCCTCGGGACCGCCGCTGCCGCCCACCGCCCTGAGCGAAGGCACCCGCGACCAGCTCTACCTGGCGCTGCGCCTGGCCACGCTCGAACGCCACGCCGCAGCCGGCAACGCCCTTCCGATCGCCGTCGACGACATCTTCATGACATTCGACGAACAGCGCACGGAAGCGGCCCTCCACGTCCTCGACAGCCTGGCCGACCGATTCCAGGTCATCGTCTTCACCCACCACGAACACGTGCTCCGCAGCGCCACCAAACAACTCCCCGAAGGCCGCTGCCACATCCACCGCCTGCCCAGCCAGCCGTAGTCTTCCACCCCGGAACGCCGCCCCTACCCGGCCGTTCCATACCCCCCGCAAGGAGAAACGCATGCAGGATTCTTCGGAATCTCTTGAGTCCTTCGAGCCTGAGATGAACGGCCGCAGCGATGCCACGGACTCCCCCGGCGGGGACGATCGGGCGCCCGACTCGGACGACGACTCGGCAACGGCGTCGGCGGCCCCGGGAATGTCCCCGTACGAAGTGCGCACATGGACGGCCCTTGAGACTCACTGGCAGCGCAAGGCAGACCGGCGGAAGCTGATGCCGGCGAAGGCCCGAGCCGCCGTCGAAGCCGCCGGGTCGAAGACGAAAGTTGTTCTGGGCCGCGCGGGGACCGCGGTCAAGGAGGCCACCCCCGAGTCCGTCAAAGCCGTCGGCGAGCGCGCGGCCGACGCCGTGCTCGCTCCCGTCGTAGAGGGCGCGATTCGACTGGTCGATCTGGCCAACGACTGGGCGGTGGAACTCACGGATCCGCAGAAGGTCATCGACTTCCATCGGAGCCGTAATCGCGATGTGTCCTCATTGGAAGACCTTCGTCGACTGGATCTCGCCGACCTCGACGAGGTCGTCCGGAACCTGGTCCTCAAATGGCGTTCCCTTGGCGCGGCCGAAGGGGCCGCGCTCGGTGCCCTCGCCCTTGTTCCGGTCGCGGGCGGGGCGGCCGCGATCACTGCGGACATCGCCGTCATGCAGGTGCTGACGACCTCGATCGCAACCCGCGTCTGCTACGCGTACGGGTTCGATGCGACCGACCCGGAACTCCAGCACGTCGTGGGGCGGATGGTGGCTCGGTCCTTCAGCGAGCAGATTCCCAAGGCGTCCACAGCCCGCAGTGCGAATCTCGCCGCGGCGGCTACCAAGGGGCGCACGAGGTGGAGCCAGAAACTCCGCGACGATCACAAGCTTCTCGCGGCTCTTGAGAAGCTGATGAAGCAGTGGAACGGCAGTTCCCACATTCCCGTCGGCAAAGTGGCGAAGGGGATCCCCGTCGTCTCGATCGTGACGTCGGCGGGAACCAACGCCTGGGTCATGGGAGATGTTGCGAAGCAGGCCCGTCTCTACGCTCAGACGCTCTTCCTCGCCGGGAAGTACGACCTGCCGCTGCCCGCCCGGCTGGCGACCTTCGCCGTCGAGGCGGATGACGACGGCCCGGCGTAGCCGACGCTGGAGTGTGGTCCGGCAGGATCGAACGACTTCATAACAACTGGAGCACTCTCCGCCACAACGTGTGTTCTGTCCGTTCTGATGGATGGAACGGGATCGGCACGGACGGGGTACGCCATGACGGATCTCCAACTTCGGGTGCTGTACGCCGGCCTTGTGGGACTCGCGGCGATCTCGATGATCCTGGCGCTCTGGGCGCGCAGATTGCCGCGTCGGCGTCTTCGCCGCGACGGCGAGCAGTACGCCGAGGTGCTCACGGCGGGTGTCCTCTACGAGCTGGATTACGAGACACATCGATACAGCGGCTCATCCCCTCCAAGTCCGTACCCCCGTCACCCGTACGTCCCACCGATATTTGACGTTGGGCCAGGGGCAGTCGGCCGGCCACCCATGTATGCGACCGACCTGCAGGACGCGCTCGGACAGTCGAGCAAGCAGGTCTTCGTTATCCTCGGCGCACCGGGAGCGGGAAAGACGACGCTGTTGCGCCAGATGGTTCTCGAGGCCGCAGACCGGTTCCTGGAGCAGGGGTCGCGTCCGCTGCCGGTACTGCTGTACCTGCGCGAGCACGTGCACACGCTCCTCGACCTGGACGATCTCGCGGATCTGGCCGTGCGGACGCGACCCGGCGCTACGGTCGGCCCGGACCGGATGCGCGCCCTGCTCGACGGCCGGTGCCTGGTCTTACTCGACGGCCTTGACGAGATAGGCAGTGTCGATGAGCGCTCCATCGTCGTAGGCTGGCTGCGCCGGCAAATCGATCGTTATCCCCGGGCATCGTGGGTCATCGCCTCGCGCTCTTCCCGTTACACCGGCACACTGCCCGCCACAAGGGTCCTGACCGTCGGCGAGTTCGATGTTGAGCAGCGGGCCGAGTACATACGGCGCTGGTACCGGAGTGTCGCCGAGTACGAGCCTCACTACAGCCAAGGGACGGACTACGCCACGCGGCAGGCCGCCGATCTGCTGGCTTGGATCGAGCGCACCCCTGCCCTCGCGGGCCTTACCAGTCCCGTCATGCTGAACCTGATCGCCGGAGCGCACCTCAGGGCGGGCGCGGACCCGCGCGGCATTGTCGAGGTGTACGAGGAACTGCTCGAACTGCTGTTCCGGCGACGCCAGGAGGGCAAGCACACCGCCGACCCCAGCGGACTCAGCAGCGAACAGCAGCTTCGCATCGCCCGGCGGCTGGCCCTTTTCCAGTTGGAGGACGGCCGTCCCCGCTTCGATGAGGGCGATGTGTACGACCAGGCTGGACGTATCGTTCGCGGACGGGCTGGTGTTCGGGAATTCTTCACATCGATGACCGAAAACGGTTTGCTCGTCGAACTGGGAGACGGAAACTACGCCTTCGTCCATCGGCCCGTCCAGGAGTACCTGGCCGCCCAGCAGCTCACCGAGCAGAAGTCGGTACGGATGCTCGCCGGCCGGATCGAGGACCCCGGCTGGTGGCAGACCATCGTGTTCTGGGCGGCGAAGTCCGACGCCAGTCTGGTCATACGGGCGTGCCTCGACTCTGCCACCACGCAGGCTCTCGAGCTGGCGCGGAACTGCCTCGCGGTAACGCCTCAGGTGGCCCCGGAGCTCCGGGAGGCCGTCGAACGGTTCGGGATGGGCGAGGACGACAGCTGGCGCGCGTTCGGCGCCGGCCCGCTGGCCGACTACGTCGAGCGGCAGTACGCCGTCGCCGCCGCCGAGCTCATCGAGCAAGCCGGCCAAGACGAGCGACCGATCGATGTGGAGGACTTCTCGAACTTCACGGCCTCCTTCACAGATGACGAGAACGGTGTCGACCACGGTTCGCTCTTGTCCGCCGCCGTACTGGGGGATGAGGCGGGGCTCACCCGCGACGCCGCCCGCTTCCGGGCCAGGGGCCTGACGGCGTTGGCGCTCGCCGTCCGGGGTGAGAGCCGGGAGTCGGCGCGAGACCTCTGCCTGGCCGCCGTCTCGGCGTTGGGGGACGCGTCTCGCGATGACACGCTGCTGGGGCGGGCCGTGTCGGTCTACTTGGACGCGCCGCCCGGCACGGACTTCCGGGCGGCGCTGCGGCGCCATGACCGGGAGGGCGAGTCGGTCGCCATGGACCTGATCGTGCCGCTGCTCGCCTACAGCGAGACCGCCGGGGCCCTCCTCGTGGAGGCGGTGCGCCGGGACGGCGGCCTGTCCGCACGCGCCAACACCGAGCTGCGCGCGGCCAGTGCCGGGAGCTGGGGCGGTGGGGTCGAGATATGGCGGCGCGACCGGCGCAAGCTCGCCTACCGGTTGCGGTCGGTCGCCGAACTGGACCTGCGCGGCTGGACGCTGCGCGAGGCCGCCGACCGTGTTGCCGACCAGCTGGACGCGGCACCGGCGTCCATGGAACTCGGCGCTCTGGCCGATGCGCTGAAGGCGCTGCACATGGCGATGGCGGACCGGCAGTTCGATGACCGGGACCGGTGCCTGCGCAAGGCCGCCCACCTCGCCGGAGTGATCAGGGAGGGCATACATGCCGCCCCGACGTCCCTGACGGTGGAGGTCGTCGAACCGGCCGCTGCTCGCATCGGGGTGCTGGCCGACGAGGCCCGCCGGCGCCTCGTCGCCGAGAATCCGCCGAGCCCGGGCATCGCGGCGGCGCTGCCGGCGGCCCGGGTGTGCGGTCCCCTGGTGACCGCGCAGGTGCGGGTGCGCAACGCCGACGGTGCCGCGCCCCTCGAGACGGCCTGGCTCGCGGTCAGTGCGGACCCGGGCCGGTGCCCGCCGGTTCGGGAGCGGATCGACCTGCCGGCGCCGGTGCCCGGTGGTGCGTCCGCCACCGTGTTCGTGCCCTTCCGGCTGGGTGAGGACGCACAGGACGTCACTGAGATCGAATTCGACGTCGTCCTGCATCATCGCCCCCGGTATGCCGAGGACGACGCCCAGTTGGCGGAGCGGCTGGCGGTGTCCGTCGAGCGCGGCTACACGCCCGTCCAGCCAAATCCCTTCTCCGAGGGGGCGCTCGGCCGTCCGATCGCCGACCCGGCGATGTTCTTCGGCCGGGAAGAATTGATCGGACGGATCAGGCAGCGACTGTGCACGGCGGGTGAACCCGGCGCCGGCATCGCGATCTACGGGCAGAAGCGCACCGGCAAGTCCTCCATCGCCTTGCAGCTCATGCGGCTGCTCGCCCGCGAGGACGGGTTCGCCGTCATCAACGCGGGCAGCCTCGGCGGGCTGACCCGCTCGGGCACGGACGCCGACAGGCAGCAACTCGCCGCGCTGCTGTGGCGGATCCTGACGGGGGTGAACAAGACCCTGGTCGGGGGCACGCCGCTGCTCCGGTCCGGTCTCACCAGGGGAGGGCTTGCCGGAAGTCTCGATCCCGTGGGCGACTTCGTGGAGCTGCTCCATGCCTGTCGCGCCGACCGTCCCGATCTCCCGCCCTGGGTGGTGTTCTTCGACGAGTTCCAGTACGTGGACCACTGGATCCGCACGGGGCTGGTCTCCCGGTCCTTCATGCAGTCGATCAAGGCGATCATCGAGGCCCGGCTGTTCCATCTGGTACTGGTCGGGCAACCGCAGTTGAAACGGGTCATCGAAGCTGATCCCAACGCCTTCGGCGTGTTCGGCATCGAAAGAGTCACTTACCTGAACGAGGCGGGCGCCCGTGCCCTGGTACGGGAGCCGGTCCAGGGTGCGCCCGGTACACCAGTCCGCCACCTGCCCACCGCCGTGGAGCAGATCATCGACCTGACCGGCGGCAACCCCTACTACCTGCAGAAATTCTGCTACGAGCTGGTCGAGTACATGAACAAGGAGAACGCCGCCACCGTCACGGAGGCGGACGTGGCCGAGGTCGCGGGCCACCTGGTGGAGACGATGAACGCGGGAGACTTCGACAACCTGGAGTCCGCCGTCGGCGTCGAGGACCATGCGGACGCCGGCTCCGAGCCGGACACGGCGGCGATCCGCCAGACCCTGGTGTCGGTGGCGCGGGCGTCCAGCGACGGGCCGACCACGTTGCGGGAGATCGAGTACTGCCACGGCGGTGCCGTGTCGCCGGAACTGCTCGACGACCTGGTCGCCCGTGAGGTGCTGCGGCGGGACACCCGGAGATACCGGATCGCCGTCGGCCTCTACCGGTCCTGGCTGGAGCGCTACTTCACGGAGGGAAGAGCGTGACCGCGCCGAATCCGTTCCGGGACGCCGGGCGACCTGCCACCGGCGACCGGTATATCGAGCGGCCCGCGTTGCAGGAGGGCATCGGCCAGCTCTGGCGGGACCCCGGCCGGCCCGGCAACCTCAGCGTCTTCGGCCAGCGCGGTGTCGGCAAGACCAGTCTCGTCGAGCACAGCCTGGCCGGAATGGACCGGACGGACCTCGTGGTCACCCGGCTCGACGTGGGCCGCATGACCTCGGTGTTCGACCTGTTCGGCACGCTGACCCGACGGGTCGCCCGATGCCTGCCGGACGTCCCCGGCCTCGCGGACCTTGCGGCGGCCGCGCGCCGCACCACCGACTGGGCCGACCTCGACGAAGCGGTTTCGGTGTTCTTCGAAGCGGTCGGCGACGCGGGCCGGTACGTCCTGCTCGTCCTCGACCAGTTCGACCGTGCGCCGCTGGTGCTGGCCGAGTTGTCGGGCTACCAACTGCTGCGCGCACTGGCGAGCGAGGCCCGCTACCCGGTCGGCCTGGTGACGATCTCCCGGCGTCCCGTCCAGGAGATCGAGATCGACGCGGCCGGCGGCTCCCGCCTGCAGGGCGTCATCGGGCGGCGGTGCGATGTCGGCCTGTTCGAGTTGTCCGAGACGGCGCGGATGCTGGAGCGCGCATCGGAGTCCGGACTGGACCTTTCCGCGGATGCCGCCGAGATCCTCGACCTCACCGGAGGCCATCCCCTTCTGCTGGAGTCGCTGTGCGACCAGATCGTCCAGCACTACCGACGGACCGGCAAGGTCGATGTCGGGGCCGCCTACTCCGCGGGTGCGGTGGACCTGCGCGCCTACTTCGCACGGCTCACCGGGGCGATCGACCGGGACGCGAGAGGGGGCGGCGGCGACCTGCTGCGCGCCATCGCGGGTGGAGCCACCGTCGACGAGACGCCCGAACTGCAGGAACTCGTACGCACTGGGATCGTCGTCCGGAACGGATCCGATCACCGGCTCTTCTCCGCGGCGTTCGCACGGTCCCTGGCGGAGCAACGGAGCGCCCCCGCGGCCGACAGCCCTGCCCCGGACGACGGCTGCCGGGTGCTCGTCGTCGCCACCGAATGGGGGTCGGCCCACGGCGGACTCAGCACCTTCAACCGGCAGCTGTGCCGAGCGCTCGCCGCTCGCGGCGCACAGGTCTTCTGCATGGTCATCGACGCCACGCAGGACGAGAAGGACGAGGCCGAGGCCGACGGAGTCGTCCTGCTGGCACGCGACCGGCTCGCCGGAACCCCCGAGGAGATGGGTCTCTTCCTGCGTCCCGACCTGCCGGGCCGAGTACGTCCCAACCTGGTGATCGGGCACGCGCGGATCACCGGCGCGGCCGCGCTCGTCCAGGCGCAGGACAACTTCGAGGGCGCGACGCGGCTGCATTTCGTGCACATGGCGCCCGATGAGATCGAATGGCACAAGCTGAAGGACGACGCGGCCGACAGTGCGGAGGCCCGCACCCGCACCGAGGTCTTCCTGGGCCGCCAAGCCGATCGGCTGGTGGCCGTCGGGCCGCGCCTCCAGGGCCGTTTTCAGGGCTACCTGTCGAGGCCGGACGATCGCGAACCGCTCCGGTTCGATCCCGGGTTCGACGTCGCCGACCCGCGCCGCCGGAAACTGCCCGGTGGCGTTCCGCTGAGCATCCTGCTCATCGGGCGGGCCGAGGAGTACCGGCTCAAGGGCCTCGACCTGGCCGCCAAGGCATGCGGCCTCGTGGCCGAGCGGCGTGACCGGCAACGCCTGGACCGGATCGAACTCGTGGTCCGCGGGGTTCCGGCGCACGATGCCACCGCGCAGCGGGAGCAGATGCGGAACTGGGCGGACAACCCGCGGTTGACCATCACGCCCCGCCTCTACACCACTGACGCGGAGCGCCTCAGCGACGATCTCTATCGGTCCAGCGTGGTCATCATGCCGTCGCGGGACGAAGGGTTCGGCCTGGTGGGCCTTGAAGCGATAGTGGCGGGCACACCGGTGCTGCTCAGTGAGAACAGCGGCCTCGCCGAACTACTGAGAGAGCGGCTGGGCCAGGAGCGCGCCGCCAGCTGGGTCGTGCCGATGTCGGGACGGGACGAGGAGGACAAGGCCAGCTGGGCCAACGCGATCGAACGAGTGCTACTGGGCCGGGAACGTCATTTCGAAGAGGCCGAGAAACTGCGGGCCGACCTCGCCGTAGAACTGCCCTGGTCGCGCTCGGTGGAGACGCTTTTGTCCACCTTGGGATTTTGACCTGTGGACATGAGTGCCGGATCACCAAGGTGGTGTGAGTAAGCCGTTTGTGCCTACATGCGCTGGTTCTTCTGCTCAGTTGCGGGCCGGGAGTGCGGCGGTGAAGGACGGCGTCAGGCCGGTGGTATCGGGGGCGAGGGCGGTGAGGAGTGTGGCGTGGTCGGCGATGGGGGTGATGACGCCGTGCGCGCCTGGTGGAAGGTCCCGGAGGATGCGGGTGGGAGGGTTCCTGTCGAGATCGGGACCGATGTGGAGGAGTTGGCCGATGGCGCGGTTGCCGCCCAGGACGGCCGGGCCGTCCCAGGCGGGTGTACCCGGGCCGTAGGCGGTGTGCTGGTCGAGGAGCGTTTCTCCCGCTCGGCGGACGATCAGGCGGCTGCTCAGTCGCCCTGGGGGTTCGCCGGCGCGGCCGAGGATCTGCTGTTCGCCGAGCAGGATTCGGGCGGTGGGGGCCAGTTCGACCCGGATGAGCTGGCGCAGGTCGCTGCGGGCGGCGGAGATGGTGGGTTCGGGAAGCCAGTGCAGGCGCGCGTTGTCGTCCACGCGCAGTGTCACGTCGTAGGTGGCGTATCCGGGTGCGGGGCCGGGCAGCGCTATTGATGCGGTGGCGGACGTGACATGCAGGTCGGCGCCTGGTTCGACGGTCACTTCGATGCGCAGCCGATCGCCGTTGTGCGGGGTGCTCATCGCGTTGAGAACGCAGACGCGTGCCTGGCCGCCGTCCGAGCGGAGTCGCCGGAGGTCGAAGGGGCCGTCGCCGTCGAGGACCGGGAGGCCGGTGGTCCTGCTCTCGGCGCGGGCCGTGATGCGGGCGATGGCGTGGAGTCCATGGACGAGTGGTCGGCCGGACAGGGACGGCGCCGGAGTGTCGTGGGCGGCGGGCATGGAGGCTGTGGCCGTCATGCGCGGACCGTGCCGCGTCCGGCGAGGCGGCCGGTGACCCAGTCGGCGATGGCCCTGCCGCCGTCCGCGCCGGTCACGCTGGTGAGCAGGACGGGCAGGGAGGCGCGGGCGGCCTTGGCGTCGCGTTCCATGGCGTGCAGGTCGGCGCCGACATGGGGGGCCAGGTCGGTCTTGTTGATGACCAGGAGATCGGATGCGGTGATGCCGGGGCCGCCTTTGCGGGGGATGTCGTCGCCTCCGGCAACGTCGATGACGAAGATCTGGTGGTCGACCAGTCCGCGGGAGAAGGTGGCGGTGAGGTTGTCGCCGCCGGATTCGATGAGGATGAGGTCCAGGGCGCCGATGCGGTCCTGCAGGTCGTCGACGGCTTCCAGGTTGGCGGAGATGTCGTCGCGGATGGCGGTGTGCGGGCAGGCGCCGGTCTCGACGGCGGTGATGCGCTCGGGCGGCAGTACCGCCTGGCGCAGCAGGGCCTGTGCGTCTTCGCGGGTGTAGATGTCGTTGGTCACCACCGCGATGGAGAAGGTGTCGCGCAGGTGCCTGCACACAGCGGCGACCGTCGCGGTCTTGCCCGAGCCGACGGGGCCGCCCAGCCCGATGCGCAGTGCCCGCGAACCGTTTCCGGAGTCGGCACCGCCCGGAAGGACGTCCGCGGACAGGGACGAAGGGTCGGTTCGCGCGTGGTGGATATGCATGGCTGCTCCGAAGTCGCTGGTCGGGAAGAGGTGTCCGGGTGGTCAGCTGGCGAACAGGCGTACCGGCCAGGCCGCGTGCTGTTCGGCGGTGATGTCCAGCAGGGGCGCCGATGCCGCGGGTATCGCGTCGGTGCCTTCGGCCGGCACCCGGGCCGCGTGCCCGGCGGCTTGGTCGGCGACGTCCTCGATGGCGCCGGTGAGGCGGGCCAGGACGCCGGTGGCCTGGAAGGGGTCCAGGCCGATCAGCCGGATCGCCGCGGTGACCGGGCCGCAGACGGTGTCGTACGCGGCGGCCTGGGCGGCCTCGGGCGGGGCGAGCCCGGCCGCCCGCGCGACCAGGCCCAGCACGATCGGCTGGTGCACGCCCTCGGGGCGGGCCGCGGCGAGGGCGTGGAGCCGGGGATCGGGCCACGCGACGCGGGCGGCGCGCATCAGCTGCCGTCCGAGCCTGCGCGCCACCCGGCGCAGGGCCGGGCTGGGCGTGCGCGCGTCGGCGGCGGCGTCCAGCGGCAGCGGGTCGCAGCCGCCGGCCGCCGCGGCCGCCAGACCCGCGGCGACCAGGCCGGTGGTGTGCAGACGGCCGCGGCAGAACTGCTCCAGCGTCGCCGGATCGTGGACGCGGCCGGCCGCGATGGCGGCCTCCGCCCCACCGGAGTGGGCGTGCCCCCCGGAGGGGAACCGCCCGTCGCTGAGCAGCAGCAGGGCCACGGGACCCGTGCCGCGTCCGGGCACGTCGCCGGTGAGGCCGGCGCGGGTGGGCGACGCCATCAGAACAGGAAGTACCGCTGGGCCATGGGCAGCTCGGTGCGGTAGTCCAACACGACGTCCTCCTCCTTGACCGACACCTCGGTTCGGGTCGGCGTCTGCGCGTCGGCTGGCGTCTGCGCGTCGGTCGGCGCGTTCTTCTCGGCCGTCGCCCGGGTTTCGACCGTCACTGTCACGTCGCTGGTCCGGTCGTCCTGTTCGCCGGCGCCCCCGCTGCCCTTGACGATCACCTCGAAGCTGTCGGGCTTGACGTCGATGACGGGCTTGGCGTCGTTCTCGCGCATGTGGGCCTTGGTCAGGTGCCGCGTCCCGGCGATGCGCACGAACCTCTTCCGCAGGCCGGGGACGTCGGCGGTGAACTTCTCGGACACGAAGTTCACCGAGTTGTGGCCCGGGGCGTGCCCGAGGCTGCCGAACATCCGGCGCGGCAGGAGCGGCTGGGGGGTCGGGATGGAGGCGTTGGCGTCGCCGACCTGGGCATAGGCGATCTGCCCGCCCTTGAGCACGGCGTCGGGCTTGACGCCGAAGAACTTCGGCTCCCACAGCACCAGGTCCGCGAGCTTGCCGGGCTGGACCGACCCGACCAGGTAGTCGATGCCGTGCGCGACGGCGGGGTTGATCGTGTACTTGGCCACGTACCTGCGGGCGCGCAGGTTGTCGGCGGCCTCGGTGCCGCCGAGGTCGCCGCGCTGCACCTTCATCGCGTGCGCGGTCTGCCAGGTCCGCGTGATCATCTCGCCGATCCGGCCCATCGCCTGGGCGTCCGACGACATGATCGAGATGGCGCCGAGGTCGTGCAGCAGGTCCTCGGCCGCCATCGTGGACGGCCGGATCCGCGAGTCGGCGAAGGCCAGATCCTCCTTGACCTTCGGGTTGAGGTGGTGCGCGACCATCACCATGTCGATGTGCTCGGTGACGGTGTTGACCGTCAGCGGGCGGGTCGGGTTGGTGGAGGCGGGCAGCACCCGGTCGTGGCCCGCCATCTCGATCATGTCGGGGGCGTGGCCGCCGCCAGCGCCCTCCACATGGAAGGCGTGGATGCACCGGTCGCCGATGGCCTCCAGGGTGCTGGCCAGGGAACCGGCCTCGTTCAGGGTGTCGGCGTGCAGGGCGAGCTGGACGCCGGACGCCTGGCACACCTCCAGACAGACGCGCAGGACCTCGGGCGTGGCGCCCCAGTCCTCGTGGATCTTGAAGCCCATCACCCCGGCGGCCAGCTGGTCCTCCATGGAGACGCGCGAGGTCGTGGCGCCCTTGCCGAGCAGTCCGACATTGACCGCCGAACCGTCCAGCGCCTCGAACATCGCGGCGATGTGCCACGACCCCGGCGTGACGGTGGTGGCCTTGCTGCCCTCGGCCGGGCCCGTCCCCCCGCCGATCAGCGTCGTGACCCCTGCCGCCAGCGCCTCGTCGATCTCCTCGGGGCAGATGAAGTGGACGTGGGTGTCGACGCCCCCGGCCGTGAGGATCTTGCCGTTGCCGGAGATGATCTCGGTTTCCGGGCCGACCACGATGTCGGTGGGGCTCGGGCGGACGATCCCCGGTTCGGCGGCCGCGGGCGCGGGAAAGTCGGGCGCACCGTCGGCGGGCTCGGGCCGCTCGCCGAAGCGCGGGGTCATGGTCTCCGGGTTGTACGCCTTGCCCAGCGCCAGGATGCGGCCGTTCCTCAGCGCGACGTCGGCCTTGACGATGCCCCAGTGGTCCAGGACGACCACCCCGGTGATCACGGTGTCGGGAGCTCCCGGCGCGCGCTCGTCCGGCGCGCGCTCGTCCGGCGCGCGCTCGCCCGGTGCGGCGGCCAGCAGGCGCGGAACGGCGGACTGGCCCATCGACTCGCGGATCATCTTGCCGCCGCCGAACACCATCTCGTCGCCGCTGTGACCCGGGCCGCCCGCCCAGTCCTGCGTGATCTCAACCCGCAGGTCGGTGTCGGCGAGCCGGATCCGGTCGCCCCGGGTCGGCCCGTACAGGTCGGCGTACTCGGCACGCTCCAGCCGGGGACGGCACCCCTGCGACTCGGTCTGCTGGTGCTCCGTCATCGGCTCTCCGCCCCGTCCGTCTCCGCGTTCTGCCGCGGGTCGAGTTCGCCTCTGATCTCTCCGCGCAACCCCAGCACGATCCGCTTTCCCTGGATGGGCACCAAGTCCACCTCGACCCGGCAGCCGGGCTCGAACCGTCGGGAATTGCCCGCGGGAATGTTCAACCGCATCCCCCGGGCGCATCCGCGATCGGGTTCCGCGTCCGGATCCCCGACCGGTACCGCCCTGATCTTCAGATCGGGATTGACCTCGTAGAAGTGGTAGTGGGAGCCGACCTGCACGGCGCGGTCACCGGCGTTCTGGACCTGGACCCTGGTGATCGGGAGGCCCGTGTTCACCTCGATCGGGTCGGCCGTGCCGGGATGCTCGATCTTCCCGGGGCCGTCGACGTCGTCCCTGGCCGGGATGGGGTCGCTGATGGTCACCAGCTTGGTGCCGTCAGGGAAGGTCGCCTCCACCTGGACCATCTCGATCATCTCCGGGACGCCGTGCATCACGTCCTGCCGGGTCAGCACCCCGCGCCCGGAGGACATCAGCTCCCGGACGGTCCTGCCGTCCCTGGCGCCTTCGAGCACGTGCGCGGTCAGCAGCGCGACGGCCTCGGGATAGTTCAGCCGCAGCCCCCGTTCCTGCCGCCTGCTCGCCACATCGGCGGCCACATGGATCATCAGCCGTTCCTGTTCATGCGGGGTTAGATGCACTCCGCCTCCTCCGCTCATCACCCCGGGCCTTCAGGTGCAGGGGCCGCCGAGTTCGATTACTCTTCGTACTCAAAGAGTCACTGAGCATGACCTGACGGGGAAATGGGCACTCCCGTCACCTTGGCCTCACCAATCAGAGCCACAACGATGGCCGTTCGCACCGTCCGCCCTAGCTGGGCAGGACTGCTCGGAGTTGCTCGCACAGCGCTTCTACCTCGCGCTCGTCCGGCACCGCCCCTTCGCGGAACATCGCCATCTGCAAAGCGGGCCCGTACGCGCCGAACCGGGCCATGGACGACGTGCCGTACTGGCTTGACCACCAACGTCCCCAGGCCGAGCGGGCCTACCGAGTGCTCAACGACCCATCCCGATGCCTCCGCAAGACGACCGCCTGGAAGGGAACGAATCCCAGCAAGAAGGTCACAGGCAAGGCATCCAGCGACCGGTTCCATGGAAGCCATCTTCCAGGACGCCGACGGTGGGTGCGCCGGGTGCGGGCGTGGAGGGGGAGGAACTGCGGTCACCTTCGTGGAGGTTGGTACGTCATGGCGGCGATGACATCTGTGGAAGGGGTGTGTGACCGTGAATCCGTCTGAGTTCCTCGCCGTCCGGTTCGAGGAGCACCGTCCTCATCTGAAGGCGGTCGCGTACCGGATGCTCGGATCGCTGTCCGAGGCCGATGACGCGATCCAGGAGGCGTGGCTGCGGCTGGCCCGATCCGACGAACGTCAGATCGACAATCTCGGCGGTTGGCTGACCACGGTGGTCGGCCGGGTATGCCTGGACGTCCTGCGAGCGCGCAAGCGACGCGGGGAGGAGCCGCTGGAGGCGCGGCTGCCCGACCCGGTGGTCGGACGCGAGGACGGAAGCGATCCCGAACAGCAGGCGCTGATGGCCGATTCGGTCGGGTTGGCGCTGCTGGTGGTGCTGGAGTCGCTCACTCCGGCGGAGCGGTTGGCGTTCGTGCTGCACGACATGTTCGGATTGCCGTTCGAGGAGATCGCGCCGATCGTCGACCGGACGCCGGCCACGGCCAAGAAGCTCGCCAGCAGGGCCCGCCAGAGGGTTCGCGGCGCGGCGCCGCCGCCGGACCCGGATCCGGTCGGCCAGCGCCGGGTGGTGGACGCCTTCCTGACCGCCGCGCGCGGCGGCGACTTCGACGCGCTGCTCAGCCTGCTGGACCCGGACGTGGTGCTGCGCGCGGACGGCGGTGTGCTCGCCGGGGGCCTGCGGGTCATCCGCGGCGCTGCGGCGGTGGCCGGGCAGGCCGCCACCTTCCAGCGCATGGCGACCACTGCCACCACGCGTCCCGCCCTGATCAACGGCTTGGCCGGACTGGTCAACACCATCGACGGGACGCCGATCTCGGTCATGAGCTTCACCGTCGCCGACGGCAGGATCGCCGCGGTCGACATCTTGGCCGACCCCGCGCGGCTGGCCGGGCTCGACCTCGCCTCCACTGCCGGCCCGGGACGTCCAGGAAGTCTCTGAAGAATCCGGCGCAACCGGTCACCTCCGCCGATACGGGGTCGTCAGTGCGGTGAACGAGCCGATCAGGCCGGCATGAGCAGCCCGCCTCGCTGAATGGACGTCCCGTGAACGCGACCCCGAACGACATCCCCGCCTCCCGGTTCGGCGACCCGCAGCAACTCGTCCCCGAGTGCGGTGCCGCCGCCGACGGCGCGCGCACTGCGCCGTCGGCCTTCCCTCTTGCAGCCCTCTCCCGGGATCGGTGCGCGTGACCATGCCGCGCCGACATGACCCCGGTCCCGGCGGGACCTTCAGCGAAAGAAGTGATCATGACGTATGCCTCCAGGCGGGGGCTCGCGCTCGCGCTGCTCGCCGCCACCCAGTTCGTCCTGGTGCTGGACGCATCGATCGTCGGAGTGGCGCTGCCGTCGATCGGCGCCGACCTGACGTTCGCCCCCGACGACCTGTCCTGGGTCGCCAACGCCTACACCCTGGCCTTCGGCGGGCTCCTGCTGCTCGGCGGCCGCGCCGCCGACCTGGTCGGTCGCCGCCGCATGTTCATGCTCGGCATGGCGCTGTTCGCGGCCGCGTCCCTGGCCGGCGGCCTGGCGACGAGTGCCGGACTGCTGGTGGCCGCCCGGGCCGCCCAGGGCATCGGCGCGGCCCTGGTGTCCCCCGCGGCGTTGTCGCTGGTCATGACGGTCTTCCCGGCAGGACCCGAACGCAACAAGGCGATGGGGGTGTTCGGTGCGGTGGCCGGTGCGGGCGGTGCGGCCGGGTCGATCCTGGGCGGGATGCTGACCGAGTGGCTGGGCTGGCAGGCCACCCTGTGGGTGAACGTCCCGATCGGGTTGGCCGCGATCGCGCTGGCACCGCGGCTGCTGCCGGAGGCGTCCGACCGGAGCGCCCGCGGGTTCGACCTGCCCGGCGCGCTGACCGCCACCGGCGGGCTGGCACTCCTCGTCTACACCCTGGTCGAGGCCGACGGCGCCGGATGGGCCTCGGCGCGCACGCTCGGCCTCGGCGCACTGGCCGTGGCGCTGATCGGACTGTTCTTCCTCATCGAGGCACGTGCCGCGCACCCGCTGGTCCCTTTGAAGATCTTCCGGCAGCCGGTTCTGCGCGGCTCCGACCTGGTCGCGCTCCTCACCCTGATGGCGATGGCGCCGCTGTTCTTCTACCTGACCTTCTACATGCAGCAGGTCCTCGGCTTCGGCCCCGTCCGGGCCGGTATGGCGCAACTGCCGCTGGCGCTCGCGATCGCCGTCACCGCGGGCGCGGCGGGCACGCTCATCGCCCGGTGGGGGCTGCGCATGACGATGGCGGCGGGACTGGCCGTCACCGCCGCCGGACTGGCCTGGTTCTCCCGCATGTCCGCCGACGGCGGCTTCCTCACCGACGTCCTCGGCCCGACGCTGGTGATCGGAGTCGGCGCTGGACTGGCGTTCGTCACCACCACGGTCGGCGCGACGTCCGCCGCCCGCCCCGGACAGGCCGGCCTTGCCTCCGGCCTGTTCAACACCGCGCAGCAGGTCGGCGGATCGATCGGCCTGGCCGCCGTCGTCGCGCTCTCCACCGCCCGCACCACCGGAGCCCTGGCCGACGGCGAACGCGTCGCGGCCGTGGCGCTCACCGACGGCTACCGCGCCGGCATGCTCGCCGCGGCGGCCGTGGCCCTGGCCGCGAGCCTGGTCACCGCCGTCCTGCTGCCGCCCCGCACGGACGCCGCCCTCGTCCCCGACCCCGTCGTCGAGCCGGTCGGTGACACCACCGCCGTCTGAGGCACGACCCGGCACGGTGCCTGGACGGTCGCGATTGTGCGGCCGTCCAGGCACCCTGGTTTCGCCACCGGGCCGAGTTGGGCTTCGGCAGATCCCGTCAGTTAGGGGAGGGTGGGGATCTTTGGGGCGCTGTCGGTCCAGCCGGCCTCCAGGTACAGCACCTTGTCGACCTTGCCGGGGACGTTGGGTGTGGTGCGCGACGTGCTCAGCACGAGTGAGGAGTCCGGGTCGATGATCAGGGTGTCGGCCACTTCGCGCAGGACCCGCACGTGCAGGCCGACCCCCTTGCGTCCGCGCTCGTCGGTGACCTCGCCCATGGCGGTGACCCCGGGCATGGCGGCGAGCATCCGGTAGGTGGCGGCGCGCACCTTCGGGGGTGCGGGGACGGAGCTGAGCAGGTCGGTTGCGCAGTTCTTCACGACCTCGTCGGCGGTCCGGCCCGCGGTGGGGTGGTCGCGCGGGATCGCCCGCTTCAGCGCGCTCCGCAGCTTCCCAGGGTCGTCCGGCAGCGCCTGGACCTGCTTGAACGTCATGTCCCTGTCGCAGACCAGGAAGGTCTTCGTCCCGGTGTCCTTGTCGAGGATGGGGGAGATCGGGTTCGGGTCGGGCGAACCGTCCCGGCGGAAGGCGGGTGCGTCCTTGGCGGACATGGGCACGGCGCCGAGCCCCCGGTACCCCGTCCAGGACCGGCCGTCCGGGCGGCTCCACTGCCCGATCAGCTGCCGTCCGAGCATCCAGTAGTCTCCCCGCTCGCTGTAGAAGGCGTTCGACTGCACCCTCAGGACGTGCCAGTACTTGCCGGTCGAGGGTGCGGCCTCGGCGTGCTCGGCGGCGGTGAGCAGCACGGTCTTCGCCGACATCGGCTGTGCGACGGCCGGCCCGTGGCCGGGATCGGGTGCGCGCGGGGTCGTCCCGGACGACAGGACGACCGCCCCCGTGACGGCGGCGGCGGTGGCGGCCAGGCCGAAGCCGCTCCACAGGACGGGACGGCGCCAGGCGCGACGCGCGGGCGGCTGCGGCTCGCGCATCCCGTTGAGGACGCGGTGGCGGACGGCGGTCTCGGTCTCCGGCGTGGGCGGCTCGTCCAGCATCGTGGCGATCATCTGGAATTCGTCCATGGTCACAGTCCTTCCGTGGGGGCGGGAAGCACGGCGCGCAGCCTCTTGCGCGCCCGGTTCAGGCGGGAGCCGACGGTGCCGTAGGGGATGCCGAGGACGTCGGCGATTTCCTCGTGCGTGAGCTGGGCGAGGGCCTTGAGCAGCACGACGTCGCGGTCCTTGCGGGACAGTGCGGCGAGCGCGCGGGCCAGCGCCGGCTGGAGCCGTTCGGCGGACACCGAGGCCGCGACCCGGTCGTCGTGGCCGCCGGGGTCGGGGTCCGCGCCGACCTGCGCGAGCACCTGGTAGCGGCGGGTCTCGGCGCGGCGGTGCCGGGCGATGAGGTTGGTCGCGATGCCGAACAGCCAGGGCCGGACGGACCCGCGGGACGGGTCGAAGGCGGCGCGGCTGCGGAACGCGGTGAGGAACGTCTCGGCCACGACGTCGTCGGCCGCCTGCGGGCCGAGGCGTCCGGCGACGTAGCGGTGGATATCGGCGTAGTGCCGGTCGTAGACGGCGGTGAAGCGGTCGCCGTCGCGGACGGACGCGGCGAGCAGTTCCGCGTCCGTCGGGGCCGTGTCGGGTGGGGCGGTCACGCTGCCGCCCCTTCCGCTGTGTCCGGCATGGGCACCTCCGGGTGAATGGTCGTCACTCCTACTTCGCGCGCCCTCCGGATCGCTTTCACGCGGGCCTTGAACAGCGCTTGGCCTGGCGTTGACGCCAGATGTTGTATGTGACAACATCTGCCGGACGTGAGCGGCGCCACTACCACGCGACCGTGGGCTCCAGTGGCAGTCAGATGCGTGAGCTCGCGCGGACCCCGCCACGGGTCGGCGTCGCGCCGCGGAAAGCGAGGGGTTCATGAGGATTCGGGCACGTGTTCTCGGCTCGGTGCTGATCGGTGCGTCACTCGTCCTCGCCGGTTGCGGCGGAGGCGACTCGGAAGGGGAGGGCAAGCCGGCGAAGATCACCGTCGCGACCCAGCCGGACTTCTTCGGGATGCCGCTGTACTTCGCGGTGGAGAAGGGCTTCCTGAAGAAGCAGGGGCTGGACGCCAAGCTCCAGAAGTACCCGACCGGTGTCGAGGGCACCGAGGCCGTGGCGACCGGGCAGGCCGACTTCACCACGGTGGCGGGGTTCCCGGTGGTCAGCCTGGCGGCGCAGAAGGCGCGGGTGAAGGTCATCGGGCACAACGCGACCTCGGCCAAGTGGTGGGGCTTCGTCACCGACGGCAGCGTCGCGAAGCCGTCCGACCTCGAGGGCAAGACCGTCGGCATCCAGTCCAACTCCACCGCGAACTACTGGTTCGACAAGTTCGTGGCCCACCACAAGCTGGACAAGTCCAAGATCAAGATCCTGGACGCGAAGTTCGCGCAGCTCGTCCCCGCCTTCGCCCAGGGCGAGGCCAACGCCATCATCCACTTCGAGCCCAATGTCGCGAAGGCCGTGGCCAGCGTCAAGGGCGCCAAGGTGAGCTGGTGGGGCGGCGACGACGGCCTGCTCCCGTTCTACGGATACGTGGCGGCGGGTCCGAAGGTCTACCAGGACAAGGACACCGCCCTGCGCGTCCTGCGCGGGCTGACCGAGACGGCCGCCTACATGAAGAGCAACGAGGCGGAGGTCGTCAAGTTCGCCATGGATCTGACCGGGATGTCGGACGAGGGAGAGGTCCGGGAGATCCTCGCCCAGATCGACTTCAGCCTCGCCTTCGACCCCAACAGCATCGATCAGATCCAGCAGATCGCCGACTACCAGCTGGAGCGCGGGAACATCAAGGCCCGCGTGGACGCCAAGAGCCTCGTCGAGCCGACCTGGGTCCAGGAATCCGGCAAGTAACGGCCGCACGGGCGGGCGGGCACCGACCCACCCGCCCGTGCGGACAACGCTCAGCCACGTGGAGGTACGACCCGTGGACATCGGGATCTCACACCTGCCGGCCTCGCCGTCCCGGGCACTGCGCCTGGCCCGGATCGCCGAGAGCACCGGCATCAGCCGGTTCGGCGTCGCCGACTCGTCGCACCTGTTCGGCGCCATGTACCCCGTCGTGCAGCTGATCCTCTCCCGGACGTCGCGGATCAAGGTCGGCCCGTTCGTCACCAACCCCGTCACCCGCCATCCGTCCGTGCACGCGGCGGACATCGCCGCGCTCGCGACGCTGTACCCCGCGAGCCGGCTGGCGGTCGCCATGGGCACCGGCGACTCCGCGGTGCACAGTGTCGGGCTGCGGCCGGCTCCGGCGGCGCAGGTGCGCCGCGCGCTGGAGACGATCCGCGGCGCGGCCCCGGACGGGGTGACGCTGGAGCTGGCGGCGAGCGGCCCGAAGGCGGCGTCGATGCTGGGGCCCGGCATCGACGGCCTGGTCCTGGGCGGCGGCCTGTCCGCCCCGTGGACACGGCGCCTGGTCGAGGCGGCCGGCGGCGGGCCGGCCGGCGCACGGGTCTTCCTGATCGGCCACCTGGTGGAACGGGAGGACCAGGTCCCGGCGGCGCGGGAGGCCGTGCGCGCCTCGGTCCTGGCGGTGGCCCGGCACGCCATCGGCACCGACATGGCGGCCCGGGACGTGCCGGCCCGGCTGCGCCCGGGGCTGGAGCAGGCCTTCGCCCGCTACGACTTCGCCGCGCACGCCAAGGCGGCCGGCGGCAACGGGCGGCTGCTGGACGACCACCCGGAGGAGGAGGCGTACCTGCTCGAGCGCTTCGCGGCGGTCGGCACCGCCGGCGCCGTCGCCGAGCGCCTCCGCGAGTTCCAGCGGCAGAGCGGGATCGACGGTGCCGTCCTGAGCACCACCGTGCCCGACCCGGAATCGCACGTCGCCCTCACCGGGGAACGACTGATCACCGCGCTGAGCCCATGAGCGCGGGCACCCCGACCACCCCATACGACACATCCGACGGGAGAAGTCGCGCATGACTCAACCGATCACGGACTCGCAGACGCGTTCGTCCGATGAGGCGTTCGTCGTCATCGACGACGTCTCCTTCGCCTATCCCGGCAGTCCCCAGCCGATCCTGCGGGACGTCAGCCTGACGCTGCGGCGCGGGGAGTTCTTCGTCCTGCTCGGCCCGAGCGGCTGCGGCAAGACCACGATCCTCAACCAGGTCGCCGGCTTCGAGCGTCCGACCACGGGCGCGATCAGCATGGACGGCAAGCCGATCACCGGCCCCGGACCCGACCGCGCGGTCATCTTCCAGGGCGACGACTCCCTGCTGGGCTGGCTCAACGTCCGGCACAACGTGGAGTTCGGGCTGCGGGCCCTGCGCGTGCCCGCCGCCGAGCGGACCCAGCGCGTGCGGCGCGCACTCGAGACGGTCGAACTGGACGGGCAGCAGGGCAAGTTCCCGCACGAACTGTCGGGCGGGATGAAGCAGCGCGTCCAGATCGCGCGCGCCCTGGTGGTCGACGCGCCCGTCCTGCTGATGGACGAGCCGTTCGGCGCGCTGGACGCGCAGACCCGGACCAACCTGCAGGACGCGCTGGCCGGGCTGTGGGAGCAGTCGCAGCGGACCGTGCTGTTCATCACCCACGACATCTCCGAGGCGCTCATCCTCGGCGACCGGATCGGCGTGATGACCTCCGGGCCGGGCGCGCGGCTGCAGACGGTGATGGACAACCCGCTGCCGCGGCCGCGCGCACGCGGCACCGCCGAGTTCGCGGACCTGTACGGGAAGGTCGAGGGGGCCGTCACCGCCGCGAAGTCCCGTCCATCGGCCCCCGCCGGGGAGTCCAGTTGAACCGGGCCGCGTCGAGTCCCGGGCACTGGCGCTGGCAGCGGCCCGCGCTGAACGTCCTCGCCGTGCTGATGGCCGTGCTCGCCTGGCATGGCGCGGCGCTGTGGAAGGACAACCTGCTGGTCTTCCCCACCCCGCTGACCGCCCTGTCGGCGCTGGGGGACGTGCTCACCGATCCGGAGCAGCGCACCGAACTGGTCATCACGCTGCGGCGGGTGATCATCGGGTTCGCGATGGGCAGCGTGCTGGGGGTCGCGGTCGGCAGCCTGATCGGCGGCGTCCGGAGCATCGCGATGACCCTGGAGCCGATCGTCCATTTCCTCCGGTCGGTGACGCCGGTGGCCTGGATCGTCCCCGCCACCATCTGGCTGGGTGTGGGCGAAGGGTCGCTGCGGTTCATCGTGGTCTACGCGACGGTCTTCCCCGTGATCATCAACACCCTGGCGGGCCTGTCCGAGGTGCCGGTCAACAAGGTGCGCATGGCGCGCACGTTCGGCGCCTCCCGGTTGCGCATCTACCGGACGATCATCGTGCCGTCCGCCGTGCCGTACATCGTCACCGGCATGCGCCTGTCCCTGGGCTACTCGTTCATGAGCGTCGTCGCGGCGGAGATGGTCGCGGGCCGGGACGGCATCGGCTTCCTGATCTACGACTCGCGCATCTTCTTCGACACCCCGACGATGTTCGCCGGGATCCTGCTGCTCGGCGCCGCCGGGCTGCTGTGCGACAAGGTCTTCAGCGTCGCGGCCCACCGTGGCCTCGCCCGCTTCTACGCCGGGCAGGTGAACCCATGAGCACGACGACACGAGCCCGCGCCGACGCGGTCGCGGCGGACCGGGGGCGGCGCGGCGCCGCGCGGCGGGCGACGCTGCGCAGGGCGCCGGTGGCCGTGGCCGGCATCTGCCTGATCATCATCGGCTGGGAGGCGTTCTCCCGCGCCTACGGCAAGCCGCTGCTGTTCCCCGGGCCGGTGGACACGGGCAACGCCCTGATCGACGGCCTGACCGGCGGGGACATCCCGGCCGCGTCGGCCGCCAGTGTCGCGCGCGTGCTGACCGGCCTGCTCATCGGTTCCGCGGCCGGCGTCCTGCTGGGCCTGCTGTCGGGGTCCAGCCGGGTGCTGGAGGCGCTGTTCGAGCCGTTCATCAACGTGTTCCGCTTCATTCCGCCGCTGGCCTGGTTCGCCCCGGCACTGCTGTGGCTGGGATCCGGCGAGACGTCCAAGATCGCGCTGATCGTCTACACCTCGGTGTTCGTCGTCGCGGTGAACACGGCCGCCGGGGTGAAGGCCGTACCGCGGAACATGGTCCGGATGGCGCGCACGTACGGGGCGAGCCCGGTCCGGCTGTTCTTCGGCGTGCGGCTGCCCGCCAGCCTCCCCTACATCTTCTCCGGTGTGCGCATCGCGCTGGGCAACGCCTTCATGACGGTGGTCACCGCCGAGATGCTCGGCGCCTCGTCCGGGCTCGGTGTGCTGATCACCCAGGGGACCGCCAACACCGATGTCCGCGGCGTCTTCGCCGCGCTGATCGTCCTCGGTGCCCTGGGGCTGTGCGCCGACCGCGTGTTCGTCGGCCTGCTGCGGAGGTACGGCGGCCGGTTCTCGGCACGGACGCTCGGGGGGCCGTGACGGGGAGCGGCGACCGCACGAGCAGTCAACCAAGCGATCTCGAGGACACAGGAGAAGACATGAGTGCAGACCGCGGGTCTGTGCCAGCACCCGCATCCGCACGGAAGGGAGAGTCCGACCGATGACGACACTCGTCACGGGCGCGTCCGGTTTCGTCGGCAGGTACGTGGTGCGCGACCTGCTCGCGGCCGGCGCCGACGTCGTCGCTCTCGACCACGCTCCCGCCACCGGGCTGCCGGCGTCCCCCCGGCTGACCGCCGTCCAGGGGGACGTCCGGGACCTGCGGCAGTTGATGCGCATCGCGCACCGGCACCGGGTCGACCGGATCATCCACCTGGCCTCGCTGCTGGTCCCGGCGTCGCAGCATGATCCGTACCACGCGCTGGAAGTGAACGCCATCGGGACCCAGAACCTGATGGAGGTCGCCCTCGTCCGCGACGGCGCCCACCTCACCTGGGCGAGTTCGATGGCGGTGTTCGGCCACCAGACGCGCGCCGACGGCGGCGCCGAGGAGTTCACCGAGGCCAGCCGGCACTGCCCCGACAACGTCTACGGCATCACCAAGTCCTACGCCGAGGGCGTCTCGCTCGCCTACCGCGAGCGGTACGGCCTCAACACCGTCGGACTGCGGATCGGCCTGGTGTTCGGGCAGGGCAAGGAACGCGGCGAGGGGCTGTTCACCGAGCACCTGTTCGACCGGCCCGCCCGCGGCGAGGACTCCGTGGTGCCGTACGGGGACGACGTGTTCTCCTGGCAGTACGTCCGGGACGTCGCGCGGGCCTTCACCCTGGTCAACGGCCGCGATGAGACCGACCAGGGCATCTACAACCTGCCCGGCACGGTGGCGAGCATGCGGGACGCCGTGGACCTCGTCCGGGAACTGCGTCCCGGCGTGTCCGTCCGCACCGAACCCGGCCGCCTGGGCTTCCCGCACCGGTTCAGCGTGAGCGCCTTCGGCGGGCTCGCCGGGGACGACTACCGCCTGACCCCCCTGCGCGATGCCTTCGCGGAGACGCTGGACCGGCTGCGCCGGGGCGGCGGCGAATGACGCCGGGAACCGGCCCGCGGCCATCGACACGACGAGCACGGGAGGCAAGCATGGGAACCCTCGAACTGAGCGACGGGTCCGTGGTCTGGTACCAGCGGCAGGGCACCGGCCCGACGATCGTGAACATCCACGGCAGCGGATTCGGCTACCGGAACTTCGCGATGCTGACACCGCATCTCACCGACTCCTTCGACGTGATCGACCTGGACCTGCCCGGCTACGGGCAGAGCACCGCGACGGGGCCGCTGGGGGTGGCCGAGTGGGCGGGCCACGTCGCCGAGTTCATCGAGCGCCTGATCGGCGGCCCCACCTACGTGCACGGCACGTCGATGGGGGCCTTGGTCGCCACCACGCTCGCCGGCGACCGGCCCGAGGCGCTGCAGGGCCTCGTCCTGTCCTGCTGCCTGTTCCGCTACGACAACGCGGCCCGGCACATGCGGCACACCTGGAAGCGCGGCGCGACGGACAGCGGGATGGTGCAGGCGGCCGACCTCACGGCCGCGGCCGGGTTCTCCCGCGGCTTCTACGACCGTCCGGACGCCCTGGAGATCCTGAACCGGCTGCGCACCGCGATGAGCGCCAACGAACCGGAGTCGTTCGTCGCGGGCACGGAGAGCCTGGAGGCGATGGACCTGTCGGGCCTGCTGCCCCGGCTGCCCCGCACCCTGCTGCTGGGCGGCGACGAGGACCAGATGACACCGCCCGTCCCGGCGGCGAGCGGCGTCGGCTTCGACACGGCCGTAAAGACCATCCCGGACGCGGAACTGCACGTCCTGGAGAACTGCGGTCACTACCTGGTGCTGGAGCAGCCGGAACGCGCCGCCGAACTCATCAAGCGGTTCGCTTTGCCTCCTCTACGGCCCGGCCATCTGCCATGATCCGCGACAGCCGTACGCCCCTCAGGAGGAGAGAATGACCAGCGATCCGTCATCGCGGGACAAGGCGTCGCCGTCCGCCCGGTCGTCGCGGGCGATCAGGCTGGACCTGCCCAGTGCCGCCGCGGGCCCGCCCCAGGTCACCGACACGGTGGAACAGCGCATCGCGCAGGAACTGCGCAGGTTGATAGCCGAGGGCGACCTCGCTCCCGGCGCGCATCTTCCGCTGCGCCAACTGGCCGCGCACTTCGGGGTCAGCATCACCCCGGTACGGGTGGCGCTGATCGAGCTGGCCGCGGCGGGACTCGTGGTCAACCGCCCGCACACCGGCATGCGGGTGGCGCCGATGTCCCTCGAGGAGTTCGAGGAGGTCTGGACGATCAGGGTGAGCCTTGAGTGGTGGCTCACGCGCAGGGCGGTCGAGCAGGTGACGGACGGCGACATCGAGCATCTGCGCGGCGCGCTGGAGAAGATCCAGCATGCCGCGCACAGCCAGGCCGAATGGCCCGAGTACGTCGGGCACAGCTGGAACTACCGCCGCTACCTCTACTCGCTCGCCGACCGGCCGCAGATGCTGAACAACCTGGACACGATGTACGTGCGGTCGGCCAGGTACAGCCGGCTCCTGCTGGCCGACGGCGAGCGGATCGACCGGGCGGCCGCTTCGATGGAGGAGGTGCACGCCGCCGTGGAACGGCGCGATGCCATCGCCGCGCAGCAGGTGCTGCGGCGCGGGATGGAATGGACGATGGAGGCCGCGCTCGACCAGTTCGTCAGCGATCTGCCGGCCACGTCGCAGTGGTGACCCCGCGGGTGACGGTGTTCTCCCTCGGCGGCACGATCGCGTCGACGAACGCACCGGGGACGGACGGCGGCGGGGTCACGCCACGACTCACCGCCGAGGAACTGCTCGCCGGCGTCCCCGGCCTGCGCGACTTCGCCGAACCGGAGGCGGTGGCCTTCCGGCAGACCGCGTCCGGCGACCTCACCTTCGACGACATCATCGCCCTCGCGGCGGAGATCAACGCACGGTTCGAGGCCGGGGCGGCGGGCGCCGTGGTCGTCCAGGGCACCGACACCATCGAGGAGACCTCGTTCATCCTCGACCTGCTGACCGACGCGCCGAACCCGGTCGTCGTGACCGGGGCGATGCGCAACCCGACCCTGGCGGGCGCGGACGGACCGGCGAACCTGCGCGCCGCGGTCCAGGTCGCCGCGTCGCCGCAGGCCCGGGGCCTCGGCTGCCTGGTGGTGCTCAACGACGAGGTGCACGCGGCGCGGTTCGTCGGCAAGGCCCACACCGCCAACCCCGCGGCCTTCCGCTCGACGTCGGCCGGACCGATCGGCTGGCTGGCCGAGGGCCGGCCCAGGATCGTGCTGCAGACCACGCCGCTGCCCGCTGTCCCCGCCCCCACCGGACCCGTCCCGCCGGTGGCCCTGCTGACCATGTGCCTCGGCGACGACGAACGCCTCATCGAGCAGGTCGGCGCCCTCGGCTACGCCGGGCTCGTCATCGAGTCCTTCGGCGGCGGCCACGTCTCCGCGCGTACCGTCTCCGCTCTGGAGCGGCTGGCCGCGACCGTACCGGTCGTGCTCGCCTCACGGACCGGCGGTGGCGACATGCTCCGGTCGACGTACGGCTTCCCCGGGTCTGAACGCGACCTCATCGCTCGCGGTCTCGTCCCGGCCGGATTCCTCGACGGCCTGAAGGCACGGGTGCTGCTCACCCTTCTCCTGGGGGGCGGCGCCGGCATGGACCAGGTGCGCGCTGCGTACGCCGCGGTCTGAGGGCCGCCATCTGGGCCCGCTGTCTAGGGCCCGTCGTCGTGCGGCTGCGCCGAAGGCCACCGTCCCGAACGCAGGGCCGAATGAACCTGGCGGGTCAGTTCGGCGACCACGGCGTCGGCGGCGGGCGCCTTCCGTCCCGACCGGGGCGTGCCGAGCACGAGGGAGCGCCACACCGTGGGTTCGCACAGCGGTGCCGCGCTCAGGGCACTGTCGGCGACGTCCTCGGCGATGCCGACACCGGGCAGGATGGTCCAGCCGTGGCCGGCCCGGACGAGCTGCTTCTGGATCCGCATGGAGTTGGTCTGGACGGCGATGTTCATCGCCGTCCCGGCTCGTGCGGCGGCCGTGTCGATCAGCGCCCGCAGCCCGTGTCCGGCCGCGGGCAGCACCAGCGGATGAGCGGCGACCCGCTCGAAGGGGACCGGTTCGGCCGCCCGGAGCCCCGCCGACGGCGGCGCGACCGCCCAGAGTTTCTCGCGCACCAGCGGCTCGACGTTCAACGACGGAGTTCCGGCGAGGTCGTAGAGCAGGGTCACGTCGAGATCGCCGTCGTCCAGCCATTGCTGCAGATGCCCGGAGTAGGCGGTGAGGACGCGCAGTTCGATGCCCGGATGGTCCCGGGCGACGGCGGACACGAGCGGCTCGGCCAGCAGATCGCAGGCGCTGTCGAGGAGCCCGACGCTCACGATGCCGGTGACCACGCCGGGTACCGGCTGGATCTCCGCGCGGGCCCGCTCCAGCTCGTTGAGCGCGCGCCTGGCGCGTTCGAGGAGGATGGCGCCGGCGTCCGTGAGCCGCATGCCCTGCCGGGTCCGCTCGAACAACGCGACACCCAGTTCCCGTTCCAGGGTGCGGATCTGCCGCGTGACGGCGGGCTGCACCAGGTGCAGCAGCTCCGCGGCCCGGGTCACGCTGCCCGCTTCGGCCACGGTCACGAGCGCCTTGAGCTGCTTGACGTCCACTGGTTCCTTCCGTGGTTCCTCCCGCACCATCTGCACTGCGCATGGAGGCATCAGGAATCAGTATTTTACTAGCCAAGGCATGACCATCGATGATGGCAAGGGCGGGGACCCCGGCGGGGACCCCGTCCTCGCTACACCGCACCGCACGTTCCCCCGCACCGCACGTTCCCGGCCGGGCATCTGGAGGTCGCCGCATGACCGAACGTCCGCTTTCCGACATCACCGTGGTGAGCATGGAGCAGGCCGTGGCGGCGCCGTTCGCCACGCGCCAGCTCGCGGACCTCGGTGCGCGCGTGATCAAGGTCGAGCGGCCCGGGGGCGGGGACTTCGCGCGCCGGTACGACACGGCGGTGCATGGGCAGTCCAGCTACTTCGTCTGGCTCAACCGGTCCAAGGAGTCGCTGACCCTGGACGTGAAGTCCCCGCGCGGCCGCGAGGTTCTGGAGGATCTGCTCGGCGGCGCCGATGTGTTCGTGCAGAACCTGGCGCCGGGGGCCGCCGCCCGGCTGGGGCTGGACACCGCGTCCCTGACCGCCCGGCACGAGTCGCTGATCCCGTGCACCATCTCCGGCTACGGCACGTCCGGGCCGTGGGCGGACCGGAAGGCGTACGACCTGCTCGTGCAGTGCCAGACCGGCCTGGTCTCGCTCACCGGCACCGCCGAGGCGACCGCGCGCGTCGGTGTGTCGGTCGCCGACATCGCCGCGGGCATGTACGCCTACTCCGGGATCCTCGCCGCGCTCTACACCCGGGCGACGACCGGTTCGGCGCGCGCCGTGGAGGTCTCGCTGTTCGAGGCCCTGGGCGAGTGGATGAGTCAACCCGCCTACTACACGCGGTACGGGGGGACGCCCCCGCCGCGAATCGGCACGCAGCACGCCACCATCGCGCCGTACGGCGCCTATACCGCGGCGGACGGGGCACAGGTGCTGTTCTCCGTCCAGAACGAACGGGAGTGGGCCGCGCTGTGCGAGCGGTTCCTCGACCGTCCGGAACTGGTCCACGACCCGCGGTTCGCGACCGGACCCGCACGGGTCGCCCACCGGGAGGAACTCAACGCGATCATCGTGGAGCGCTTCCGGCGAGACAGCGCCGACGAGGTCATGGCATCGCTGGACGACGCGGGAATCGCCAACGCCGGGGTGAACGACGTCCACGAGTTCGTCGCCCACCCCGTGCTCGCCGAGCGCGGACGCTGGCACGACGTGGGCGTCCCCGGCGGTGTCGTGCGGAGTCTCCAACCCCCGGCGGACCTGGCCGGGGTCACCCCGCGCATGGACCCGGTGCCGGCCGCCGGCGAGCACACCGAGCGGATCCTCGCCGACCTGGGCCGCACCGCCTCAGAGATCAACGGCCTGCGCGCCGACGGCGTGATCTGACGAAACAAGGAGGAACACACGGTGAGCACCCTGGACGTCCTGTCTGCCGACGAGCGATTCGTCGTCGAGACCGTACGGGACTTCGTGGACAACGAGATCAAGCCGTCCGTTCGGGACCTGGAGCACGCCAACGCCTACCCCGAGGCGCTGATCGAGCAGATGAAGCGGCTCGGAATCTACGGCCTGGCGATTCCCGAGGAATACGGCGGCAATGCCGTCTCCGTCCCCTGCTACGTGCTGGTCACCGAGGAACTCGCCCGGGGCTGGATGAGCCTGGCCGGTGCGATGGGCGGTCACACCGTGGTCGCCAAGCTGCTGCTGGAATTCGGTACCGAGGAGCAGAAGAACCGGTACCTGCCGAGAATGGCCACCGGTGAGGTCCGGGCCACGATGGCACTGACCGAACCCGGGGGCGGCTCCGACCTGCAGGCCATGCGCACCCAGGCCCGGGGAGGCGCCGACGGCTACCTCGTCAACGGGGCGAAGACCTGGATCAGCAACGCCCGGCGCTCCCAGCTGATCGCCCTGCTGTGCAAGACGGACCCCGACACCGTCCCCGCGCACAAGGGCATCTCGATCCTGCTCGTCGAGCACGGGCCCGGCCTCACGGTCTCCCGCGACCTGCCCAAGCTCGGTTACAAGGGCGTGGAGAGCTGCGAACTGGCCTTCGACGACTACCGGGCGCCGGCCGATGCCGTGCTCGGCGGGGTCGAGGGCAAGGGGTTCGCCCAGATGATGAAGGGGCTGGAAACGGGCAGGCTCCAGGTCGCGGCACGCGCGCTCGGCGTGGGCCGGGCGGCGTTCGAGGACTCGCTCGCCTACGCCCAGGAGCGCGAGTCGTTCGGCAAGCCGATCTGGCGGCACCAGGCGATCGGCACCTACCTCGCCGACATGGCCACCGCACTGACGGCCGCGCGCCAGCTCACCCTCTACGCCGCCCGCGAGAGCGAAGCGGGCCGGCGCGTGGACATGGAGGCGGGCATGGCCAAGCTGTTCGCCTCCGAGACGGCCATGGAGATCGCCATGAACGCCGTCCGCATCCACGGCGGATACGGCTACTCCACCGAGTTCGACGTCGAGCGGTACTTCCGCGACGCACCGCTGATGATCGTCGGCGAGGGCACCAACGAGATCCAGCGCAACGTCATCACGAGCCAGCTCGTCAGCCGGGGCGGGCTCGACATGTGACCGCCTTCGGCCTGGTGCTGCTGCGGTCAGCGCACCAGGGGGAGGAAGATCGTGTCGACGATCTCTTCGAGGACGTCGTCGGGCACGGGGGCGAACGTCGTGAGGAACTCGTGGCGCAGCAGGTCGAAGGGGAGCGACTTGATGCGTTCGGTGAGGCGTTCCGGGTCGATCTCACCGCGATCGACGGCGCGGTCGAAGAGGACGTCGAGAGCTTCCTTGCGCCCCGTCGTGGCGGGGTCGAACAGGTCGCCGGGGTTGGTTCCGGTCTCCTCGTAGTAGCTGGACAGGTTCACGCTCATGACGGTGACGAGCTGGAGGCGGGTGGCGCTGATCTCCCGCATGAGGCTTAGGACGTCCTCCCGCAGGCTTCCGGTGTCGGGAACGTCGATGACGTTCGCCCGCAGTGTGTGGGCGATGGTCGCCCGGACCAGTTCGTCGCGGTCGGGCCAGCGGCGGTAGAGCACCGGGGGGCTGGTGCCCGCGCGCTTGACCACGGCGTCCATGGTGAACCTGGCGTAGCCGTGCTCGGTGAGCTCTGCCCAGGCCGCGTCGAGTAGTGCCTTCTCCAGTGCCGCGCCGCGGCGTCGCTCGGCCATCGAAACCCCTCCATATGTTTTAGATAGACTTGCCTATCTAACTTTAGCGGTCTAGTGTGGGCTCCGTAAGATAGAATCGTATATCTTAAGGAGCGTCCGTGAACGCCGAAGACACCAAGCCGCCCGCACCCCCGCCGGTCAGCGAGGGCCGCATCGACCCGGCCCTGCGCCGCCTGACCTTCACGCTGATCGTCGGCGCGCTCGCCGTCATCTTCGACACCACGATCATGAGCGTCGCCATCGACGGCCTCGCCGGGAAGCTGCACACCTCGCTCGCCACCACCCAGTGGGTGACCACCGCCTACCTGCTGGCCCTGTCCGCCACGATGCCGGCGGTCGGATGGGCCCAGTCGGTCCTGGGCGGCAAACGCCTGTGGATCACCGGCCTGGGCCTGTTCTTCCTCGGGTCGATGCTGTGCGCCGCGGCGTGGAACGTCGAGAGCCTGATCGTCTTCCGGGTGGTCCAGGGCATCGGCGGCGGCACCCTGATGGTGCTGATGTTCACGCTGGTCATGCAGGCGGCCAAGGGCCGCAACATCGGCGGGGCCATGTCCCTGATCACCGTGCCCACCGCCCTCGGCCCCATCATCGGCCCGGTCATCGGCGGAGTCATCCTGCACGTGGGCGACTGGCGCTGGATCTTCCTGTTCAACGTGCCCTTCTGCCTCATCGGCGGCTACCTCGCCTGGCGCAACCTCCCCGAGGACAGGCCCGGCCCCGGCACCCGCACCCGCCTGGACGCCGTGGGCATGCTGCTGCTGTCCCCCGGCATCGCCGCCGTCATCTACGGACTGACGCAGCTCACCGGATCCGACGGCGACGGCCTCGCCGGCCTCAAGGTGGCGCTGCCCCTGGCCGCCGGCCTGGCCCTGCTCGTCGGCTACGTCTGGTGGGCGCTGCGGCGCGGACCGGACGCCCTGCTCGACATCCGGCTGTTCCGCCACCGCGCCCTGGCCTCGTCCACGGCCCTGGTGTTCCTGACCGGCGCGGCCCTGTACGGGACCATGCTCCTGCTGCCGCTGTACTGGCAGCAGGTCCGCGGCGAATCCGCGCTGGGCGCCGCACTGCTGCTCATCCCGACGGGCGTGGGCGCCCTCCTCTCCCGCGCCCTGGCCGGCCGGTACATGGACCGCTTCGGCTCGCGTCCCGTCGCCATCGCGGCCTTCGCCCTCACCCTCGCCGCCACCGTCCCCTTCGGCTTCGTCACCGCGTCCACCAGCAACATCACGCTCATGGCCGTGCTGTTCGCGCGCGGCCTCGGGCTGGGCGGGGCCATGATCGCGATCATGGGCGCCGCCTTCGTCGGGCTGGAGCGCCAGGAGATCGCGGCCGCCTCCGGCATCAGCCGAGTCGCCCAGCAGGTCGGCGCCTCCCTGGGCGTCGCGGTCCTCGTCATGATCCTCCAGCGCGCCTCGGCCGACGCCCACACCCCCGCCGCCCTGGCCTCGGGGTTCGGCGAGGCCTTCTGGTGGGCCGCCGCATTCACCGCCGCGGCCATTCCGCTCTGCCTCCTGCTGCCGGGCCGCCCCGACTCCCAGCCGCAGACCGCCACCCCCACACCCGCCAAGGAACCCACCAAAGCCTGACCAACCGGGCTGCCCGGACCGGGACGTCCACGCGCTCACACGCTCGCCAGACGACGCGGCGGCAGAGGAACTGGCCATCGACAACGGCCAGTTCCTTTGCCGCTACGGCCCGCTCTCCACCGGATGGCGTTACTCAGGGCTCTTGAGGCGAAGTCTCGTGTTAGTGGAGCGGCTAATGTACTCACCTGATGGCGGCAGCCCGATGGAACTCCCGCAATTCGTCGTCGGCTGACCGGCAAGAGCGTCTGCGCGACAGCGAATCGGGACGGTGCGATGGCGTGGAGAGGGTGGACTGGTAGGCGAGGGGAGAAGGATCCGCTCGATGCGGCGGCCATGAGCCAGCGAGTCGAGCACTCGGAGATCCGCGGGCCGCTGTACCAGCACCAGGAGATTTACATCGCGGGCGGGACACCGCTGGACCATGCCGCCCGCCGCCTCGCCGCGTCCGTGGACGCACGCGTCCTCCAGGAGACCGGGCAGCGCTCGTTATGGACGTCCTCACCGCTCGTGGTGCGTATTCGTTCGACCGAGCGGCCCGTTCAGGCCCGGGGATCCGCGCTGCTGGATCTGGAGGCCGATTCGGCGGGCATCGCCGGCATCTTCCGCGATCTGCCCCACCGCCAGCTGGCGATCATCGGTGAGCAGGGCGCGGGCAAAACGGTCCAAGCCCTGCTGCTGACCCGGGAACTGCTGCCGAAACCGGCGCAGGAGGCGGACGGCCCCGTTCCGGTGTTCCTGTCGCTCGCCTCTTGGCATCCGGACATCCCCTTAATGACATGGATGGCCGCGCGCATCCAGCAAGACCACCCGGACATCGGCGAGTCCCGCGCGCAAGGCCGGGAGACGGCCCTGCGGCTGATCAGGCAACGGCGGATCGTCCCCGTCCTGGACGGTCTGGACGAGGTGCGTGCGGGCTCCCTGGGGGAGGTGATCGACGGCATCGGCGCGGCCTTCGACGACAGAGCGCCTTTCGTCGTGACGTGCCGCCGTGAGGAGTATGTGGCCGCGGTGGAGGCGTCCGGCGCCCCACTCGCCAGGGCGGCCGTCGTCGAGATCGACTCCGTCCAGGTCGAGGACGCGATCAGCTATCTGAGCAGCGCGTTCACCGATGACACACGGTGGCGCCCGCTGTTCCAGCGCCTCCGCGACGACCCCGACGGCCCAGTCGCCCACGCGCTGTCCACACCGCTGATGCTGTTCCTCGCCCGGACCGCCTACAAGCGGCCCACGACGCACCCGGACGAACTCCTCGCGCACACCGACGTCAAGAGCGTCGAGGAACACCTCCTGGACGCCTACCTCCCCGCCACGTACGCCCGTCACCTCGGCCTGCCCTACAGCGAGTACCAGGCGAAGCGCTGGCTCGGCACGCTGGCGCGCGGCCCGCGCGAAGTTCACTGGTGGCATTTCCATTCGCCCATGGCGGACCTCGCGGCCGGGCTGATCTTCGGCTTGGGAACCGGCTGGATCCTCCATCTGATGTGGAACACCACGGCGGCCATCGGCGGGACCCTCTTCGTCCTGGCCTCGGTGGCCCTGACCTCCCGTGCCCTACGAGAGGGCAAGGAGATCGTCATCACGGAACGGGAGACCGCCGACCCCCGTTCCCACCTCCGCCGCTACCGGATGCTCGCCGTCTTCGTCGCTGCGGTGGCCGGGATCGCGGGGTTCGTCGGGCTGAGCGCCTGGATCGGAGGCGTGGTCGGCGCCGACTCCGCCACCACGATGACCTACGCCTTGGCCTACGGGAGTTTCGCCGCGGTGGCGACGCTCATCAGCACGGCCTGGGGCCGATACATGGCGGCCCGCCTCTGGCTCGCCATGCGGGGTTTGCTGCCGTTTCGCCTCCTGAACTTCATCGAGGACGCCCACAGCCGTGGCGTACTGCGAAAGCCCGGAGTCTTCTACGAGTTCCGTCACGCTCGGCTTCAGGAGCGGCTGAGAGCGGGCAACTCTCTGCTGCTGCAAGACCATCCACACGAGGTCGTCAAGCCCGAAACATCACGCCTGCAGATCGTCAAGGCGCAACTCTACGTGCCCGTGATCAGGTTGGTGGCACATCTGACCGCCATCTTCATCACGGCCCTGGTATTGGGCATCACCTTCAAGGGCGGCCCATTGGAGTATGAGACCGGAAAGGCGCCGACGCGTTACAACGTGGATTTGCAGGTCTATGGCGGAGTCGACTCGGATGTCGTCACGGTGCCGGCCTGGGGCTGGACCATGCCGCCGGGCAGCGCGGCGACGAGCACCTTCTCGGTCCCGCCGCATCGCTTGGGATGGCCCTACCGCAGACTCGACGGGACGATCAAGGTCAAGGACTGCGAAGCTGCCTCGATCACCATGTCGATAACCGTGAACGCGTCCAGAACGCCGCGTACCCACGTCCTGAATACGGGCAACGGTACGTCATTCAGCACCCTGGGGTGGCACCTCCCAGATGACCTGAACAGACTTACCATCACGTTCAAGCGAATAGACCATGCACCTTGCGTCGCGCATATAGAATGGCTGGACCCCGCGCTGTACGCCGACCAGCTCTTCGGTATCAGATCACATTTCGATTGAGCTCGAGGGAGCACCATGGGCAAGGGAGTCAAGCGTGCGGTCGCAGCGGGCGGCACGTTCGTGATCGCCGGCGCGGTGAACGTCGCGACGGGTCTGCTCATCCAGGACTGGACCGCGGCCCTGTGGGCGGCGACCGCCGTCCTCCTCGTCCTCGGCGGGGCTCTGCAGGCATGGGTGACCTGGTCCGACCGTCAGCCATCGGAGGCCCGCGGCACTCAGCGCGTCGAGGGGACGAAGGTAGGCGGCGACGCGCTGCAAAACATGCCCGGCCCAGGCGAACAACTCGTCTCCGACTCAGAGATCTCCGGCTCACTGAACCAGCACCAAGGCGACACCCCGCAGTAAGAGCCGCAACGCCGGGTGGCCCGGCGGGCCGCCCAGGCCCGGTTCAGCGCGGTGGGCCGACGATGACCTGGCCGTAGGCGTCGGCCGCGGCGGCGAGCGCCTCCTTGGAGATCTCGAAATCGGACGGTCTGGGGGTGGCACGGTCGCGGCCGGCCTGCCGGAACATGCCCTCGATACCGCCCGGTGTAGCGATCATGAGCAGGTCGGCGGTGGCGGAGGTGATGCGGTACCCGTGCGGGATGTTCCGGGGCAGGTAGACGATGCCGCCCTCGGACAGCTCCATCTCCTCGTCGCCGACCCACAGCAGGGCGGTGCCCTCGATCAGCATGAAGATCTCGTCCTCGCGGGTGTGCATGTGGAACGGCGGCGCCTCGCCCTCGCGGACGTCGAACCGGCCGACGGTGAGCTGCCCGCCGGTCGCCGCGGAGTCCAGCAGCACGGAGAAGGTGCTGCCGTCCAGCCATTCGAGCTTCTGCTGCTGGTCGGCCTGAGCCAGGTACGGGATGCTCATCACGCGACCTCCTCGCATTTAGCGGAACATTTCGTCCGTTTAACCCGGGGAGGTCGGCTCGCATTCCCGCGTGTCCGGTCTACGGTTGGAGCCGGACCTCCCACCGGCATCCGGAAGGCACACGTGACCGGCACGAACGAACGTACGGGCGGCTCGCCGGCGTCCCGCCCGCGCCGTCCCCGGCGGGACGCCGAGGCCAACCGGGAGAGGCTTCTCGCGGCGGCCGTCTCCGCCATGCTCAGGGAGGGGCGCAACGTCCCGCTGGCCGCCATCGCAGCCGAGGCGGGCGTGGGCGTCGGCACCCTGTACCGCAAGTACCCCGACCGGCAGGCCCTCATGCACGCGCTGGAGCACCGCGCCTACGACCTGCTCATCCGCGTCCTGGAGGAGATCGAGGAGCTGGAGTGCCCGGGACGCCGGGCGATCGGCGAGTACCTCACGCGCTGCCTGGAGGTCCGCGACCATCTGGTCCTGCCGCTGCGCGGGGCGCCGCCGCTGATGACCGCGGAAGCCGTGCGGGCCCGCCGGACGATCAACCGCATGCTGGACGCGTTCCTCGCCCGGGGCCGTTCCGACGGCACCATCCGGGCGGGCGTCAACGCCACCGACGTCATCGTCTTCACGACCCTCATCACGCAGTCCCCGCCGTACGGCCCGGACTGGCGGCTGCCGGCCGACCGGCAGATCGCGATCTTCCTCGGCGCCCTGGCCGGCGACGGCCCGGCCGATCTCCCCGGCCCCGAGATCACGCCGGACGACGTCGAGGACGCCTTCGCCGCGCAGGCCGCCAGGACAGCGTGCGGCCCGGGCCCTTCTCGATCTGGGTGATGAACAACTGGGCCAGGGCGTGCTGCCCGGCGATCGTCGGGTGGTAGCTGCGCGGCTCGGCCTCCAGCGCCGACAGGCCCACGACCAGGCCGTCCATGTACGCGTTCCGGCGACAGTACCCGAGGTACCTCGCCGCGCCCCGGCACGGCGCCGTACTTCCGGGCCAAATCGAGTATGTCGTCGTCGAGGTACTTGGTTAGCCTGGTGACGGCTCGGATCGGAGAGTGGGGGCGTGGTGCGGGACGTCGACATCGCTCGATGGAGGTTGCGCAGTCAGCGCTTGGTCCGGCCCCACGCCGGGTCGGCGGACGAGGCGGTCGGCACACTGCTGGCCGTCCAGGCGGAGAACCCGAGTCAGTCGGCTTGGGCGGTGGCCTCGCGCACGCAGAAACCCAACCAAGCCGACTTGGCGTCCCTCTGCGACGACGGCGCCGTCGTGCGCACCCACGTCCTGCGCCCGACGTGGCACTTCGTGCGGGCCGAGGACATCGGCTGGCTGCTCGATCTGACCGGCCCCCGTGTACGGCGGATCACTGGCCAGCAACTGCGCGACACCCACGGCCTCGACGAACGCGCCATCGAACGGGCCACCGCCGCCGTCATGGACGCACTGGCGAGCCGGGGACACCTCACCCGCACCCAGCTGGCAGAGGAGTCGCGCGAGCGCGGAGTCCAGGGCAGCGGGCACATGCTGATGATCCTGCTGGCCCACGCCGAACTGGACCGCCTGATCTGCAGCGGCCGAGTTGTCGACGGCGAACACACCTACGCGCTGATGGCCGAGCGCGTGCCCGCACCGCGGCGGCTCTCCCGGGACGAGGCCCTGGCCGAACTCGCGCTGCGCTACTTCACCGGGCATGGCCCGGCCACTGAACGGGACCTCGCCTACTGGGCGACGCTCACCCTCACCGACGTCCGCGCCGGCCTGCGGCACGTGCGCGACCGGCTCGACTCGTTCGAGCACGACGGTCGCACCTTCTGGCACGCCCCCGGAGAAGCCCCCGACCGGCGGCAGGACCCCGCGGCACACCTTCTGCAGGTCCTCGACGAGTCCTACCGCGGCTACCAGGACTCCCGCTGGGTGCTGGACGCCGCCGGACTCGTGCCGCGCACCCGAGAGTCCGCGATCGGCATGGCCCTGGTCGAGGGGCAGCTGCTCGCCTCCATGCGGCGCACCATCGGCCGCGACCGTGTGCGCTTCGATCTGTGGCCTTACCGGACCCTTGCACCTGCAGAAATCGAGGCCCTGGACCAGGCCGCCGGGCAGTACGGCGAGTACCTGGACCTAAAGGCCGAGATCACCTTTCTGTGACCGCACACCCGGCCTCGGACACCGGCCCCTCGACGCCGAGCGCGAAGACCCCGGCCCAGGCCCCGCACAGGACGCTGTGGCGCATCCGCCAGACTGAGGCGGAGGCGCGCATGTTCGACATATGGAGGCGGGTATGGGCTCATCCCGGCGATTGCCCCGGCGGATCTACGAGCGTGAACTTCTCCGGCTCCAAGAGCAGTTGATGGTCATGCAGGACTGGGTACGCGCCGAGGGGGTGCGCATGGCCGTGGTGTTCGAAGGACGTGATGCCTCCGGCAAGGGCGGCACCATCAAACGCGTCACCGAGTACCTCAATCCCCGCGTCGCTCGCATCGTCGCGCTCCCGAAGCCGACCGAGCGGCAGCGAACCCAGTGGTACTTCCAGCGGTACGTCGAACACCTGCCCGCGGCCGGCGAGATCGTCCTGTTCGACCGCTCCTGGTACAACCGCGCGGGCGTCGAACGGGTCATGGGCTTCTGCACCGACCAGGAGTACCGGCGCTTCCTGCACCAGTGCCCGACCTTCGAGCGCATGCTCGTCGAGGACGGCGTCCTGCTGCGCAAATACTGGTTCTCCGTCAGCGACGCCGAGCAGGAACGCCGCTTCCGCAAACGGCTCGACGATCCCATGCGGCGATGGAAACTGTCCGCCATGGACTTGGAGTCGATATCGCGCTGGGAGGAGTACTCGCGCGCCAAGGACGAGATGTTCGTCCGCACCAATATCCCCGAGGCGCCCTGGTTCGATGTCGAAAGCGACGACAAGCGCCGGGCCCGCATCAACATGATTTCCCATCTGCTGTCGAGCATCCCCTACCACGAAGTGGAGCATCCGCCGCTCCAGCTCCCCGAACGCCCGCCTTCCAAGGGCTACGAGCGCCCCCCGCGAGACGCACAGACCCACGTCCCAGACCACGCGGCGACCCTCTGAGCCTGACGGCCTCCCTCGGCTCCACTCGCCATCGGCCCCCACGACCGACCTTCCGCGAACCCAGACGGATCTCCACTCCACCCAGAGCGGATCTCCCAGCGCCTCGATCTACTCATCACGCAGTACGCCGCCATCAGACAGCGGCGCAACGTCGAGGCACGCCCGCCCGCCGGAGGGCCGCTCCCGCCCATCCGCCCCCATGCTCGGTTGCTGAGCTTCGGGTCACGGGCGGCCAAAAGGTGGAGATTGACGTGGACGCGGGTCCAGGTGTCTTTGTCGCATAGTTGGTCGTAGGCCCCCAGCCGGATATGTGGGGGTGAATCGGCGAGCATGCCGGCGATCTGGGTGAGGGGGCCGTCCAGGCGGCGGACGGCTCGTCCCGCTTGGGCCCGCACGCGGGGACTCGGGTGCTCCAGGAAGGGCAGAAGCACGTCCACATCCTGACGCGTTCCGCATTCACCGAACCCGGCGACGAGTGCACGAGCCCGGCCCATGGTTGCTTCAATGCCAGGGCATCACGGTAGAGCGCGGCAGGAGGACGGCCGGCGCGGCGGGCGGCCCACTGCGCGGTCGGCTCGCGACTCAGCGCAAGTCGATCTCGACATGGTGTTCCGCGAGCATGCCCAGCAGGTAGCCCAGGGTGATCGCCGGGCCCAGCCGAGGCCGGTCGTAGCCTTCGACGAGGTGCCTGCGGGCAACGGCCGAGTCGTGCCATACCAGCCGAAATGGTGCTTGCGCCCCGAACCCCCCGCAGAGACAGTCGTCAAGGGCGTCGAGGTTCCAGCCAAAATATCCGCCTGGGCCGTTGATCGCTTCGCCGATTGCGCAGTAGAACCCTTCGATGTCGGTGACGAACCGGCCGTCGAGGTCGTAAGTGGTGCCGGCCGACCGGTCAGGCGTCCTCGACCGGTGACCGAGCGCCACCCCGGACCAGTGGTGGCGCAACTCCCGGTCATAGCCGGCCCACAGATTCTTCTCGGCGGGCCGTCCGGCATACCAGTGCTCCAGGATGCGGAGAACCCCGGTCGGCAGCGGCTCCTGCGGGTCGCTGTCGACGCTCACGTCGAGGAGTCCGGCACCGTACCGGGACGGCTCGCCTGCCTCGACCGTTCCGGACACCAGGGCGCCGATCGCCTGGCCGACGGAACCATCGGCGGCGACCAGGTACACCTCGGCGCGGATCCGGCGTCGACGTAGGCCCGCCTTGGTCGACTGTCCGAGCGCGTCTAGCGCGGTCAGCAAGGGGGCTTCTGGTCGGCAGCCGAGGAGCCGGATCTGCGGCACGGGCGGTGCGGCCTGCTCGCGGAACACGCCGGTGATGTCCCCGCATGTGCCGTAGCGTGTCTCGTCCCGGCCCAGGAGGACGAATTCGGTGACGTCGCCGGGACGTGCCACAGCGTCCGTGCGATCGTAGATGTGGACGAACCCGTCCAGATCGATATCCATTGTTCCGGGCATCGTCAGGTTTGGTCGTTGTGCGAGGACGACGATATCGGCAAGGTCCTCGCCCCACCAGGACGGCGGAGTGCCCGGCGGTGGTGGATGTTCGGTTATCGAGATGTCACCGAGCCAGGCTCGTTCGGTGCCGAGTGCCTCGGCCGGCAGCCGGTCGAGCAGATCGGCCAGCGCGCCGTCCGGGATGCAGCCGACGAGGGTGAACGGCTCCCGCGGTCGGGGCGGCAGGTCAACGAACGGTCCTTCGATTTCCGCGCACAGCGCCAGCGGAATGTCGTCCTCATACGAGTTCTCGAAGCCGACGTCGCCAAGGAGCAGCCAGCGGGGACCGACCGGATGATCCCACGTCCACCGCCACTGCTCCGGCGGACGGTCGGCCTCGGAACCGGCGCCCGTCGTCACCCGGCGACTCTACCGATCAATCGACTGATGACGCCACGACGGAGGCTCATTCGTGGACATTGGCCACGGCACCCAACCTCAACACATCCGCTTCTCGGCAGAAGAGGGCGTTCGCTGACAACCTTGCGGTGAGGTCAGCGGCGAGTTGGGTGAGCATCGCCGAACTCGCGGTCGAGGTGGAGTTCGGTCTTGACCATGGTTTCCAGGGCGCCATCGGCGAATGATGGATAGCTGACCTTTTCGGCGAGAAACGCCTTGCGGAACTCGAATCCGGTGTGCTGCGGGATGGCTCTCGCAGTGCTGAGAAGGGTGCGGGCGGCGGCGGTGCGGTGGGCGCGGTGGGCCGCGGAGGCCCGGACGAGGAGAAGGAGGCGGCGAATAACCGGGAGGAGGTCTTCCGGGATTTCGGCGAGCAGGGCGGCCGCTGCCTCGTGCTGTTCGAGAATGGACAGCCGGTCGGCGGTGTGGATGAGCACGGTGGCGGCGTGGGACGGGGCGTTGATGGCGGTGTAATGGTCGGCGGCCTGCTTCATCGCGGCGACGTCCGCCTCGGGGTCGTTCAGGTGATAGGCCCCGAAACCGCGGTGGAGGGCGAGGTCGGCACGGGCTGTCTGCTGCGCATGGTGGAGACGGGTGCCCGGCCCGTGGTCGGCAGGCGGAAAGCAGGCGTCCACCTGGTCGAGCAGTTGTTCCGCGAGGCCGAGCAACTGATCGGCGGCGGTGTGGTCGAGTCGCGCCGTGCCGCCCCAAGGCAGGTAGAGGCGCAGCCCCGCGGTCGCGGCCGAGGATTCGGCGCTGAGTTCGGCGAGCACCCCGGCCAAACGCACCAGGGAGTAATCGAAGAGCGGTGCCCTCCGCCACCGCCTGCGCCGTAGGAAGTTGTCGCAGATCCAGCCGGTGATCAGTCGCTTTCGGTCCACGGCCGAAGCGCGCACCAGCACCATCACGTCCGCGACGTGCTGTAGGGAAATGGCCGAGTTCTGCACGGCGATGATCCCATGGATCAGGCCGACCAGCAGAACCGGCGCGGATGCCTCGACCAGCCGCACGTCCGGATGGAAAACGCCGCCGACGAGAAAAGGAAGGACTGTGCATACGAGCAGGAGTTGGGGCGTGAAGCAGAAGACCCGCAACAAGGGGAGAAGCGACCGGAAGCCTCGCCGGCCGTCGAAGCGCGGGTTGACGAGTTGGGAGACGATGGACAACAGGAAGGGCAGCAGGCCCAACTGCCACCATTCGATCGACGCGTGCTGCGCCGTCCACCACCGTGCCATCAGTTCGCCCAGCGGTCCGGCTGCCACGGCCAGCAGCACCAGGAAGATTCCGGTGTCCACGGTCCGCGCCGACCGCCGATGCGGCATGAGCAACGGCTTTCTTGCCAGGTCGTAGCAGTAGAGCATGCCCCATACCAAGATCGCACCGCCGATCCGCTCCCGGCTCTGGCCGTCTTCCGGCGACAGCAGAACGACGACCAAGGGGACGCCGCCGGCGACTCTGGCGAGCAAGCCCCAAAGGACGTCCGGCACACCCGGAAAGAGTGGGTCCTCCCCGTTCCGCAGTTTCGTCAAGTAGGGGGAGGGGCGCCGGTACGGACTCGGCCTGCGCGGCATCTCCGGTTTGAGCCGGACATTGCGCAGTGCCGCGCCGATCAGCAGCGGGGTGAGGAACCAGGCGGTCACTTCCTGCCCGCCGCCGCCCAGGACGCACATCCCGATGGTCGCGAGCCCGGTCGTGGCCAGCCCCGCAATTCCCGCCATGAGGCCGGCGGCGATGAGGATCAGCACCGATTCCCGCGCGAGGGAGGCCGCCAGGTCACCGAACCACCCGGACCCCACGACGAGAACGGCCGCCAGAACCAGGTCGACGCCACAGAGAACCTGTCCACGCCGAATCGGTGCCCGTACCTCGCGAAACCGCTGCCATGCGAATACGAGACCGGTAATGATCAACAAGACCTGCGCCGGTTCGGATACCTCCGGAACGTTCTCAATGGTCACATGGGCCCCCGAGCGTGACATCCGGGAGTTCATCGTACGCGATACGACCGCAATCTATCGGTCCGATTGTGGTGGCGCCGATACATCGGGATGATGAGCATTGTGCGACACATACTGCTGCTGGTGGCAGGCGTGGCCGTCGGTTTCACCGGTTTGGTTCCCGAAACCGGCAACCCGCGGGACGATCTTCTGCGTATCTGCAGCGCCGCCGCGGCCGGGGTGCTGACACCTGAACTGGCCCTCGGGTACGCCGTCACCGCATTGGCCAGGAACCCGGGCACGGAGGCCCTGGAGTCGTGGGGGATTCTGGCCGCCTCGGCCTTCGGCGTCCGGCTGTACGTGACCAGCGGTGCCCGCCTGAGCATCCGGGATCGGCTCTCCTATGAGCGCCGGCTCCGGGCGCGACTGTCGGACCGTCCCGGCCGTCCGGTGGAAGCGTGGGTCCACCTGGTCAACACGGTGTCACAGGTGTTGGTCTGGCTCCCTCTGGGGATTGCGGTGGCCATCGCCACGGTCGACGATTCGCTGAACCCGCTCCTCGCGGTGCTCGTGGGCGCCCTCGCCACGGCGGCGTGCGCGGCCGGCCGGGCCCGCACCCGCGCGATGAGCCGCTACGACCGGTGCCGGTATCTGGTCAACGACATCACGGCTCAAATGGCCATGCTGCTCGTGTTCGTAAGCGATCACGACAAGCTGCCGGGCGACCTGTTCGGCTTTGTCCAGACCGCCGGCTCGCTGATGTTCATCGTAGGGGCGTCCACCCTTGTCCTGACTGTACCGGCCAGGGCGGTCTGGCCGTTGGCCCACCAGGCGGGCAGTCTTGCCGGCGCCCCCCTGCTGGCCTACGTGTGCCTCGTCCAGCCGTCGTCCGTGGCCGTGTGGTCCTCGATCGTGACCTCGCTGTGGGTTCTGGCCGTATTCACCTGGCAGATCAGACGCGATGTCTCGCCGCTGTGGTGGAGCAGGGCGGTCTCGGCGCACAACTTCCGCCGCGACAACACGTCCTACGATGCCCACGTCGCCGGAGCCTGGCTGTACGACGAGGTGAACCGGCCGACCGGCCTGGCGCTGCCGCACGCCATGGCCGCCCAAGCCGTCGCGTCCTTGACCCGGGAGAACGCGGCACGCCGCCAGGATCCCCGGTCCCTTCGCGTCGCCGCCCGGTTGACCATGGACGACCAGGTTCGGGAACCGTGGGCGGACCGAGCGGTCAACGAGGGACGGGCCTGGCTCGAGGCGGCCGAGGAACTCATCGACGCCGCCGAGCAGTACGTGTCCGAGGACGATGTCGCCCGGGCGCGAGCCGACTGCCGGTTCAGCCGGGGGCAGGTGCTGGAGGCCGCGGCGGACTGGACGGGAGCCGAAGCCGCCTACCGCGCGGCCGCGACCGCGTTCACCCGTGCTGGCCTGCCCGACTTCGCCGCACTCGCCAAGCTGTACCGCGCCCGTCTCCTGGCGGAACGCCTGGACCGCCGCGCCGAGGCGGAGGCCGAACGCAGAAGCATCGCCGCCGATGCCGGGCTGCTGGCACCGGCGCGCCGATGGGCGGGCGCGGACCTGCCCGCGGACGCCGACCTCTCGGAGTTCCACCGGAGAGAAGGCGCCACCGGCCGTCCGTTCATCCGCGATCTCCGCGCCCCCGCACCACCGTGGCGCCCCCTGGCGGGCCAGGCGCCGCCGGTCTCGCCACCGGTGGAGAACCCGGGGATCCCACTGCACCGGCCTGTCGGCGACGGCCCCGCCAAACGGCTGATCGACCGCGGCGAACAGCACTGGCGGCGGGGGCGCCTCGACGACGCCGCGCAGGACCTAAGCGAGGCCGCGGCACTCCTGGAGGAGGACTCTCAGGAGCGGACGGCCTTGCAGGTCCTGATGGAGCTGGCCAGGCGGCAGGCGAAGCACGATCCGCTCGCCGCGTTCGAGACGCTGAACGGCGCGTTGAAACTGCAGGAGCGCCTCCGCGAGAAGGCCGACGACGAGCAGCTGCGCATGCACGTCAACGGCTGGTTCGAAGCCCTGCACACCCGGCAGATCGCACTGCTGTCCACCGGGTCCGGCCCGGGCTGGCCCGAGCGGCCCGCCCTTTCCGCGTTCGACCTCGCCGAGCGGGGCCGGTCGCGCCTGCTGCTGCAGCAGCTCGCCGAGACCGCGGACCTGGGCGCCGACGGCGTCCCGGCGGAAATGGTGCACCGCGAGCGCACGCAGCTCGCCGAGGTGCGGCGCCGGCGAGCGTCCCTGAACAGCCGCGGCGAGCAGATCCGGGCGCTGGCCGAGCTGCGCGCCGCCCGCCGCGAACTGGCGGACATCTGGCGCACACTCGCCCGTACCGGGACGCGCGGTGCGGAGTACGTCCAGATGCGCAGGGGCGACCCGCTGACGTTCACCGACGTCGAACCGCTGCTCGGTCAGGCGCTGCTGGCCGAGTACCACGTGACCGACGACGCCGTCGTCGTCCTGCTGGGCGCCTCGGGTGCCGCCGAACCCACGATCGCGCGGGTTCCGATGCCCCGCGCGGAACTGGCACGCGCCCTGGACGGAGGGTTCGGCACGACCGACGCCACCTCCATGCGAGGCTGGGACGCGCTGGCCCCACTGGTCGACCCGCTCCTGCGGAACAGCGAGCCGGGACAGGTCCTCTGGATCGTGCCGCACGACCTGCTGCATGGTGTGCCGCTCCACGCGTTCGAGGTGGACGGCGCACCGCTGATAAGCCGCAACCCCGTCTGCTATACCCCCGCCGCCACCGTGATGCGCTACTGCCAGGCGAAGCGGCGGCCCACCGCGCGCACGTCGGTGGTTCTGGCCGATTCCCGTGCCGAACGGCCGTTGCCGCATTCGCGGGCGCAGAGCAGTCTGGTCCGCTCACTGCTGGATCCCGCCACGGGGTTCGTGGGGCCGGACGCGACGGCCACCGCGATGGTCGAGGCCGTGCGGGGCGGCGTGTCCGTGCTCCACATCGCCTGCCACGGAGAATTCGATGCCGAACAGCCCGCGCGTTCCCATGTCCTGCTCGCGGAGGACGATGCCGACGACGGGCTGCTGACCGCCGAACGCATCCTGGGCATGGCACTGCCCGCGGACCTCGTCACGCTGAGCGCATGCCACAGCGGCGCTGCCCACCGCCGGCCGGGCGACGAGCTGTTCGGCCTGACCCGAACGCTGATCTACGCGGGCGCCTCGGCCGTGCTGGTCAGCCTGTGGGCGGTGGACGAGGTGGCCACCGGGTTGCTGATGTACTCCTTCTACAAGGCGAGGAACGGGGGAGAGGGCAAGGCCGAGGCACTGCGCACGGCCCAGCTCGCGGTCCGGGACGCCACCCTCCAGGACATCATCGACTACTGCGCCCGCGTCGGCGGCGACCACGGCGTGCACGCCCGGCAGGTGGCCGACGCCCGGTTCCGCGCCCGGGACTTCACCGCCGCGGCCGCGGCCTACGCGGACCTGCTCGACGTCCCGGGCAACGAGGACGACCAGGACTTGCGCGCCGCACATGCCAGGGCCGCACTCGCGCGGAAAGGGCGGGGCGGCGAACCCGACTACGCTAAGAAAATCTATCCACATCCGTACTACTGGGCTGGATTTGTGCTGATTGGAGACTGGCATTGAGACCCACGGATCCGGTCGTCAAACACGCCGACTTCGACATCACCGTCCTGCCCGCCGAACTGACCCCCGCCGAAGCGAAGGCCGTTTCGGCCGGAATCGGCGTGGTCGTCGCCGATGACGGGAACGTGCTCGGCACCGTCACGGCCGCCCACCTCGCCGGCGTGGACGCGGCATCCCTGGCGGACTGGCCGGGGCTCTCCCCGGCGATCGCGGTCGACGCCGAACTGACCCTCGCAGAGCTGGCCAACTCCCCTGAGATCACGCTCCTGGAGTTGGACATCCCGTGGCTGGTGCTCACGCGCGACGGCGCACCCATCGGTGCCCTGGCGGCGACGCGAGTCGCGGATTACCTCGCCTCCGGCGAACACCCCCTGCCCGACAACCCGATGGGCCCGTGGGGATCCGCCACCGACTCACAACTGCCCGGCCGCGTCCGGCTTGCCGCAGCGCGCGTGACCTGCGCGGAATGCGGCCACCGCAACGCGCTCGACTACTGGAATCCCCGCAGGCCACCGCGCTGCGCCAACCCGGACCGCGAGCCGCACGACCTCACCCTGGGCGGCTGACCGTGCTCACCGGCGTGGTCAAGGACACCGGGGGCCTGTTCGACCGCCGCTTCGTGCTCAACGCCCTGCTCCCCGTCCTCATCGCCCTGTGCCTGCTCGCCGCGGTGGTCATCGGGACGTCGGCCGACCCGGCCGCGGTGCTCCGCTCGTGGAACAAGCTGGACGGCACCGTCCGCGCGCTGGCCTGCACCGGCGCCTTGATCGTCGCCGTGGTGCTCGCCGCCGTGTTCTCGGGCCGCTCGCACTCGCTCGTCCGCTGCTACGAGGGCCAGTGGCCAGGACGCCTCGGCGCCGCAGCGACGTCCCCCGGCCGTCGCTGGCACCACCGACGCGCCGGCCGGCTGGGGTTCGACCGTGCCGCCTCCGACTATCCCCCGGACCCGGCGGACATCATGCCGACCCGCCTGGGCAACATCCTGCGCACCGCCGAAAGCTACCCCCAGGACCGGTACGGCCTCGACGCCGTACTCACCTGGCCGCGGCTGTTCCCGCTCCTGCCGGCCAAGATCTCCGCCGCACTCGTCGCCGCCCGCGCGGAAGTCGAGTTCCACCTGACGATCTCGGCTCTGTCATTCGTGTTCGCCGTCTGCTCGGGCGCGTGGCTGGTAGGCGCCGACGGCCCGACATGGCTGTTCCTCACCTGCTACTGGGGCGGCGCGGCCACCGCGTGGCTCACCTACTGCGGCGCCCTGACACCCGCACGCCTGTACGCGGACCAGGTCCGGGTCGCGTTCGACCTGTACAGACAGGACCTCCTCGTCCGGGTCGGCATCGACATCGACGACCACGAACAATGGATCCGCCTCAACCAGTTCTGGCACCGCAATATCCCACTCGACACTCCCCTTGACCCCCAGCCCACCGAAGCCCAACCCGAAGAACCCTCCGGCCCGCCAATACCCCTGCAACTCATCTTCTGGACCTTCATCATCTCGACCGGCCTGGCGATCACCTTGCCCCGCTAGGACCCTGCTTGATTGGTGATTGCTCCCACGGTTCGTGGTGGGCCCGTTACGAGGCTCCCCAGGAGCGGGCGGACGCCGAAGACAGCTCTACATCGGTCCATTCCCCCCAGAGGGTCGCGAAGTTCGCCTCTACCTGATGCCGGGGCTCGGACACCTCAAGCTCGTGGAGTTGCGCGACAAGCACGCGCGTGACCTCTACGACGCCATTCTGCAGATCAACAAGCCGCTTCCCACCTCCGAGAAGCCGAGCGAACTCCTTCAGCGGTTCTTGGACGCCCGTGCGCTGCCGCGCAAGAAGTTCCCTCCGGGCGGCAAGCCGTCCCGCAAGCAGAAGCAACCCATCTCGCCGCCAGAGTCAGGAAGATCCACACGGTGCTGTCGTCCGCGCTGAACTCGGCGGTCAAGTCCAAGCGCCTCGCACACAGTCCGATCGAGCACGTGGAACTGCCCCGGATCAAGAGCAGATTAGTCAAGCCGTACGTCTGGACCGCAGAACGCGTCCAGCGCTGGCAGGGGACCGGAAAAGCGCCGGGCCCGGTGATGGTCTGGACGCCCGCACAGACCGGCGCGTTCCCCGACTTCGCGGCCGACGAGCAGGCGAAACCCTCGGTCTCGCCGAACGTGATCTCGCTGGCGGACCGGCACAGAGGCCGAACCGAACACGCACGGTAGCCGTCCGCTGATCCACTTCGGGGCTCTGACCTGGGCTCGGGGACGCCTCCACGACATCTCGTGCCCACCACGTGCTGTCCAGGGCCAACAAAGCGGACATCCCGGAAAGCGACAGGGACTCCGTCCAGATCGAAATCTGGCCCGCCGTGGGGGGTGGGCGTCGGCTCGGCGGCATGAGCGCGTCACCCCGTGATGGGGGGTTGCTCTAGCCGCTCGTTGAGGTCAGATCTCCCGGATGGTGGCTATTCACATGGTTGGAGGAGTTCGGCCCGGACCAGTTCGAGCAACCGACCGACCCAGTTGCGCCCTCCGCGGGGACCGCGGTCCGTCCAGAACGGTGACTCGGAGACGCCGGTGTAGCTGATCCGTGCGTCGGCAGTGGACAGCAAGATGTCAGCCAATTCGGGGTGCTGGGTGAACTTGGCGCGCAGCAGCTCAGCCATCAATGCCGTCCGAGCCGCTGCCCAGTCCGGCCGCAATGTGCACCGGCCGCCGGTCTCGTGGGCCTCGCGGACGGTGCCTGCGTCCCGGATGCGGTCGTGATCTGAGCGGGCGGCCACGGCGCTCGACCAATACCCGTGGATCACCGTGGGGTAGGTGTGGCCGGCGTAGGTGAACGGGGCCGGAAACTCGTTGCGGAGCGCCCACAGGTCCAGATGCTCCGGCGGCTCGGTGGGCGGATCAACCCGCTCATGCAGGGTGATCGCGGCCGCCCCGGCCTGCACCCGATCGTCGGCATGCAGGACATTCCGGTGCTCACGCTCACGCCGCAGGCCTTGATCGCCGGCGTTGAAGTACCCCAGAACCTCCGAGTGCATCTCCGCGGTAGCGATCGGCCCGTCCCCGCCCACCGGTTCGCCGATGTCGGTGACCAACTGCCGCAGCGGGATGTCCTGCCGATCCATGTCGCCCAGGACGAACACCCGCCGGTGCGCCGGGATCGCCAAGTACGCCTCGCGGATCTGCACCCGATTGTCCTCGGCGGGATCGGACTGGTACCGCCTGATCGCCTCCCAGCACCGATCCGAGCTCGTCGGCCGGCCGTTCAACGCTTCGATCTCGTCAGCGACCTCGCCCAGGAAGCCCTCGTTCGTCAACGGCTCCGGATAGCGGGCCGACCACCGCGGCGACGCGGCAGGTCGCTCGGGCACCGGCCGCTCGGGATCACGGAGAACGATCTTTCCTGACTCGAGTCGTTGCCGGAGTCCGCGCAACTCGAAGGCATCCCCGCACCTGAGCAAACCGTCAGCGTAGGCGAACAGATCGTCCACGTAGTAGCCGGAATAGCCCTTGACCCAGACGTGGCACCACGCCCCCTCGACCCGCTCCCCATCCACGAGCCGATAGGTCGGCCTCTTCCACACCATCCACGCAAGCTAGTCCCGCGATCAGTACCCCGACAAACGCACGCCCATCGGCAGAGTGCGCGGTTACAACAGGCTCTCCTGCCGTCCCGGCAGGCCGTGCCTTCCGGGGGTATCTCTCCTAGCGTGGAAATGATCTTGGTGGGTAGATGATCGACAGGGAAGATCATCCATCGAATTCGGGGGGATTCGAAGCCGTGAGCGTGATCGAGGGGAATGAGAGTGTCGCCCAGGCCAGGGCCGGTGTCGGCGGAATGGTGCCGATGCCGGGCGGGAACCGGGATGTGTCGGTCCGGGAGCTGCTGGGCGATGAGGTTCTGGACGTGCTGCTGGAGCGCTCGAAGGACGAGGCGGGGCAGCTGAGGCTGACCGGTGAGGATTCGATGCTGGGGCAGCTGGTCAAGGCCGTGCTCGAGCGGGCACTGGAGGCCGAGTTGACCGCGCACTTGGGCTATGGCAAGCATGACCAGGTCGGGAACAACTCGGGGAACTCGCGCAACGGGCGGGGCAGGGGCAAGACGGTGCAGACCGGGGTCGGCCCGGTCCGTCTGTCGGTGCCGCGCGACCGGGCCGGGACGTTCGAGCCGGTGATCGTGCCCAAGCGGGCGGGCCGGGTCGCCGGCGGCCTGGACGACATGATCATCAGCCTGTATGCGCACGGTATGAGCGTGCGTGACATCCTGCACCACCTCAAGCAGGTGTACGGCACCGAACTCTCGCACGAGAGCGTCTCGCGCATCACCGACCAGGTGATGGACGAGGTGAAGGTCTGGCAGACGCGTCCGCTGGACCCGGTCTACGCCGTGGTCTTCCTGGACGCCCTGGTGGTCAAGGTCCGCGACAACCACGTCGTGACCAA